>NZ_SIJL01000016.1 GCF_004307015.1 Thermus thermamylovorans | reverse complement strand
TCCTTCCCCCGAAGACGACCTTCCTAGGGTCTTCTCCTCTCTCCCGGGCGGAGTCCAGGAGGGCCTGGGCCTTCATCACCGCGTCGTCGGCGTAGCGGGTGTTGAGGCCGAAGAAGATGCGGAGGGGGCCATTTTCCCGCTTGAGGGCTTCCCTGGTCTGACCCTCAAGCAAGCGGTTGTAGGCGTAGCGCACCCCAGCGGAGAAGCGGCGCATGAGGTCCAGGGTGGCCTTGTGGTCTTCTCCGGAAGGGAAGAGGAGGAGGGCGTGGACTCCGGTGAAGGCTTTCGCCCTCTTCTGCGAGGTACGCTTGCGCGTGGCCTTAGGCTTGGCCTTCACCTGGGGCCTCCTGTGGGGGAGTATAGCGCTTCGGGGCTTTTCGTATGTCGCGGGGGCTCGCTGGGGTGAGGTGGCGGGAAGTGAGAGCACGTGAGCGCTGGGGTGAAGAAGTGTGCGCTATTTCCCAACTGTTTGCACCTCCCTCCCGCCTCCACGGCCACGAAGCCGTAGAGGTAGACCCCGTTCCGAAGGATCCCCTCTCGCTGGACGGCCTCGGCGAAAAGGTGGGGGAGACGGGGCTCGGCCTCCGCCAGGGCCTTGGCCGCCCCGGCCCCCATGACCAGGCCCCGGGAGGTGAGGACCCCGTTCGTGGGGGCGGCCACCAGGGTCCCGGGAGCCTGAAGACCTGCCAGGAAGTTCCCGCGCTTGACGATCATGCTTATCTCCTTGGGGCCGCCAGGCCCCCCCGCTCATCTGGGCCGTTCTACCCCGGGCGCTCCGTCGGTCTAGGTGCTCCACCTGACCTCGAGGCCGCCCAAGGTGTTCCAGGGGTGTTCCGGCGAGCCGTTCCGGTGTTCTGTGGGGTGTCCCGGGCCCGTACCGCCCTGGCACAACCGGTGGCACAACTGGTGGCACAGGTGTGTCAAAGCCTCTCCAGGAGCCACCTGAGCCCCCCGAGGAGGGCGAGGTGGCGGGGTAGAAGGCGCAGGCCGCCCACCAGGGGAGCCGCCTGCCGGGGGGGAGCCTCGAGGCTGTGTCCTTTCCGGGGGGACGGTGGTGTCCCCGTCTTACCCAGGAGGACACCGGGGAGGGGCGCGGGAAAGGTGGGCGTCTGAGAAGGTGCCCGGTAGACACTATGTTGCGTCTGAGCATCTGCTCGGTAGACACAATGTTGTGCCTGAGCAAATGCTCGGTAGAAACCATGTTGCGGGTGAGCAAAATGCTCAGTAAACACAATGTCGTGCCTGAGCAAATGCTCGGTCGCAACAAGCGGGAGGGAAAATCGGGGAAGGAGGGGTGTCGGGCAACCTGCGTTGCCAAAAGAGGATGTCCGCCAAACAGAAAACCCCGGAAGGATAAGGTGGTCCTTCCAGGGCAAAGAAGGGTGTCTACCCGATGACCGGGGTCCGGTAGACGGGCTCCCCGGTGGCAGGGTCGCGGTAGACGGCGATCGCCCTGCCCCGCCCCAGTTCGTCCAGGTGGTACTTGGCCTTGCGGAGGGTGCCGATGGCCTCAAGCTCCGCCAAGAGCCCCTTCAGGTGGGTGTCCACCTCGGCCACCGCTTCCAAGTGGCGGCGCACCTCGGGAACCTTCCAGGAGGGGTTCTTCACGAGCTCCTGCAGGAGGCCGACGGCCATAACGGCCTTCATCGCCTCCCTGGAGATGCCCTGCCGCACCTCCCACCCGATAGGGGTCTTCAGGGCCACCACCTGGCCCTTCTCGCGGTCCACCAGGGCGGAGATGGACCGCACCGCCTCTACGAAAGCCTTCTCCCTGGCGGTGAGGCTCGCCACCAGGGCCTGGAGGGTCCTCAAGGAGCCGTCCCAGCCCAGGAGCCTGAGCCGGGCCTCCAGGTCCTCGGGGATGAGGTCCTCGCGGCGGAAGTGGGGGTTGTCCTCGTGCTCCAGGGCCTCCTCGAGGGGGCTCCTGCCCTCCTCGTACTCCACCCCGGAGAGGAACCGCTCCAACCACTTGGCCGCGTCCTCCACCCGCTTGTCCCGAAGGCCCCAATGCTTCTCCTCCCTCGGGGTAAGGTCGTACACCTCCACGGCGTACCTCACTCCCTCGGGGGACTCCCAGACCATGGGCTTGCGCTCCTCGGGCTTGCGCTCCTCCTTGGCCTTGCCCGTGCCCTTCACGAGCAAGGTGGAGGGCGTCTCCTCCTTCAGGCGCTCCCGGAGGCGGGCCAGGGCCACCCTGACCGCGGCCACGAAGGGGGCGGGCACGTCCCGGGTGTCCACCAGGACGTAGCCCTCCTTCGCCGCCTTGGTCATCAGGTCCCTCACGCTCCCGTCCTCCTTCCAGAGCCGCCGAAGGGCCTCGAGGGCCTCCTCCACCGAAGCCGCCGCCTTGCCGCTCGCCCAGAAGAGGCTACGAACGCTGACCTTGGTCATCTTTTACCTCCAACCTCATGCTACCTGTTTTCGCCTCTTCTGGCAATAACGAAACCTTGGAGGGATAAGGGGGTCCCTCCAAGGCGAGGTGCAAGGTGCCGAAACCGCCTAGACTGCTTGGGTCCTCGTCATGGCCTCCTTCAGGGCCGCTTCAAGCTCCTCAAGCTCCTCTTCCTCCAAGCCGCCCTCTAGGAAGCGCTCCAAGAGCTTCGCCTCCTTCTCGCCCAGCTTCCGCCGGAGGCCATAGCGCTCGATGGCCTCTTCCAGGGCTTTGAAGGCGAAGTCCCTCTCCTCCTCGCGCTCCCAGGGGTCGTGGCCCACGAACTCCTCCAGCCGGGTGCCCTCTTCGGTGGTGTTGTCCAGGCTGAGGATGGCCTCCGCCTCCGCCACGGCCAAGGCCTCCTCCACCACCTCCAAGGGGATCCCGAGCCTCTCGGCGACTTCCTCCGGCGTGGGTTCACGCCCGAGCTCCGCCTGAAGCCCTTCCGTGGCCCGCTTGACCTTGGCCACGAGCCGGGAGTTCGTGTACCCCACCCCCCGGTTCCGGTAGAACCACTCCCGCACAGCGCGGTCGGCTTCCACCATCACCCAGAAGGTGAGGTTCTTGGAGGGAGAGGGGAGCTTGCGCTCGCCCGTCCGCCAGGCCTTGAGGGAGCCGTGGACCCTGAGGGCCACCTCCTGGGCGAGGTCCAACGCCTCGTCCCCGAGGAGGTGGAACCGGGAGAAGCCCTCCTTGAGGGCCAGGGCGTAGTAGTGCCGCCCCAGCGCCTCGTAGTCCTCCGCGACGAACGCCCTCATGACCTGCTCCCTCGTCAAAAGCCGAACGCCTTCCGCCATGAGCCGGACGCTGTCGGTGCGCATTTTTTACCTCCGCCCTCATGGTACCTCTTAAGGCGGAGGAAAGCAAGCTTGTGTGGCTACCTCTTGCGATGAAGGGCCCTCCTCGGCTAAACTGAAAGGGCCGAAGCCGCTTGCTGGCTGTCGGTCGTTTTTTACCTCCACCGAGTAGGCCCCCAAACGGGGGCCGAAAGGCTTTTTACCGCCCCCGCCTGAGGCGACGCACCTCCTCCCGGAGCTTGCGGGTCTCCCAGTAGGTCCACCACTCCGGGTCCGGAGGGAGGAACAGGTAGGGCCTGGGGAAGAGGGTCCCCAGAACGAGGAGGAAGAGCAAAACCGCCCCGGCCAGGTAGAGGAGCCAGGTGCCCCCCCGGGCAAGGTCCAGGACCACCCCTCCGGCCACCATGAGCCAGAAGAGACGGCTACGGAGGACTTCCCCCACCGCCTGCCTCGCCAATAGCTTGTTCTGTTTCCGAAGCATCTCCTACCCCCAAAAGCTCTTGACCCCAGGGTACTCCCTCAGGGGCTCCCCGTGCCAACAAGAAACCCCGGAAGGATAAGGGCGTCCTTCCAGGGCAAAGAAGGGCGGAAGGCCTACTCCAGCACCACCTCGGGCTCGAAGCCCGCCCAGATGGCCGCGGCCAGGACGTGCGAGGGGTTCACCCCCCGCACCCTGAGGGCCGGCTTGGGCCACCCGTGGTCGGGGCGGATCGCCGCCCGGCCCAGGCTCGCCCGCTCCAGCGCCTTACGGAAAGCCTCCTGGTGCCGCGTGTCCTTGAAGATCAACACCTTCTCTTCCATGGCAATTTAATGCTACCACTAAGACCGCTTTCAGACAATAAGGTACTTTGTGCTATACTTGGGCCATGCTCGCCGAAGCCTTCCGCGAGTACGCGAGGCCCAAGGGGCAGGGCCGGGCCTACCTGGAGAACCTGGCGGGCTTCTTCCTGGCGGTGGCCCGGGACCAGGGGGAGGAGGAGCAGGTCCGCATGGTCATCGGCGAGGATCCCGTCCTCGGCCCCTACCTGGACGTGGACCTCCGGGAGGCCCCCAGGACCCACGCCTGGCTCTCCGCCTTCCGGGAAGCGGCCAAGGAAGGCGCCGCCCTAGCCCTCCAGGAGAACGAGGACGGCACCGTGGACGCCACCGTCCTCCCGCCGAGGAAGGCCGAGGCGTGATATACTGGATCTCAGAAGGCCGAAGCCTTCTTTTCCGTGGCACCCCGGGGCGCTGAGCTCCGGGGTTTGGATTTTGGTGGCGCGTCTTAGCTACACGGGGAAGGGAGAGGGGAACGGCGTGTAGCTAAGACCACCCCACGAGGAACCCCACGGCCACCAGGAGCCCGCCCAAGGGCACCGCCACGTAGGAGCCCGTGAGGGCGGCCATCACCCGCCTCGCCTCCTCCCTCCACTCCGGGGGCAGGACCTCGAGGCCCCGCCGGTTGGCGTCCACCTCTAGGGGAAGGCTCGCGAGGAAGAGGCCATACCCCCCGGTGAGGAAGGCCGCCCCGAGGGGGCTCGGGCCCACCAGGAACCCGAGGACGAGAAGCCCCAGGGCCAGGGTCAGGGCCCCCTGCGCGGCCCGCACCATCTCGGGGCGTTCACGCCATTGCAGGGCGTGCCCCACCTCGTGAACGGCCACGGCCAGGTGGTATAGGCTCTTCCCCTCGTACACGGCCCGGGTCAGGTAGACGCTCCGCTCCGGGTAGCGCACGCCGTTTCTCCGGCCCACCCGCACCCGGAAGCCCGTGAGGCCCTTCCGCAAAGCCTCCTCGGCGAAGGGGCCCGCCTCGAGGGGAACAGGGACACCCCGGTAGCGAAGGACGGTGAACGCCAGGTAGACGGCGTATCCCGCCACCAGGGCGAGTCCGGTGAGGGCGAGGAGCACGCCGTTCACCCGTTCACCACCTCCAGGAGCATGTTCCGGAGGAGGAGGACCCCCCCGTACACCAGGGCGGGCACGTCCATGCCCCGGAACCGCTCACCCCTCTCCAGACCCACCGTTTCCGCCGCCCAGGCTCCCAAGGAGAGGAGAAGTCCCGTCCACCCGTACACGCCCACCCCGGCCAGGGCCAGGGCGGCGTACCGCCATCCTCCGGGCAGGACCCCGGCCAGGACCACCCCTAGGGGGGCGAGCCACAGGCCCCGGAAGAGGAGGCCCCCGAGGAGGAAGGCCAGGCCCGCCCCTAGGCGCCACCAGCCCCCCCGCCTCCAGAGGGCCAGGACCCCCTGCCCCACCCAGAGGGCGAGGAGGGGCGAGGCCCCCTTCATCCCCGCCGTGAGCCACCCGAGGCCGGAGAAGAAGGCCTCCCTCCACCCCACCCGCCTGGCGAATAGGGCCCCGGTGAAGGGAGCCCCCCAGGGGCCATCCAGTAGCCCCGCCAGGGCCCCCAAAAGCTCAGGCCGAAGCCCTCTCCGTCCTGCGGTAGACGCCATCCCTCGCTTCTACCAGGCCCCGGCTCACCAGGCGCTGGAGCCTCTTGGCCACCGTGGACTTGGGCCACCCGAGCTCCCGGGCCAGGGCGCTCGGCCCCTTGGGGACCTCGAGGGCCCCCAGCAGGGAAAGCTCTTCTTTCTCCAGAGGAACGGGAAGGGCTTCCTCCCTCTCCTCCCTCCGGGGCTCCACGGTGTTCACGGCCCCGTTCACCTCCTGGGGCTCTACCGGGAAAGCGGCGGGCGCCCGGGCGTCCACGCCCCGCTTCCGCTCCGCCAAGCCCAGGCTCATGGAGGTCAGGTTCCCCCAGAACACCACCCCGGCCCCGATGAGGCTCCCCCAGAGGGCCCAGGCGCTCCCCAGGACCACGGAGGCGAAGGAGAGGTAGAAGGTGGCCACCTCCACGGCGAAGGCGATGAAGGGGGAGGCCCGCACCCCCTCGCCGTCAAAGCGGGCGTAGTAGTGCCGGAGGTGGGCGTAGCTCGCGGCCAGGGCCACGGCGTAGACCACCACGCCCACCACCGCCAGGAGTGGGAACTTCGCCATAGCCTCCCCCACCACTTTTCCCGTGATGAAGCCCACCACGGGCATCGCGGCGGCGCCGATGGCGGCCTGGGCGTAGACCCTGAGCACGGCTCACCTCAGGACCCGGTCCAGGGGCGTCCACCGCCTGCGTTCCCGCCAGGCGTTCACCGCCCGGAAGAGGAGCAGGGCCAAGAGGACCAGGGCCAGGCTCAAGCCCGCCCCCAGGACCACCCCCGCCTTCACCCCTTCGTCCACTCCCACGGCCCAGGCGGCGTAGATCACCTTGGCGGGCACCTGGTGTTCCCCCACCTGGACAACCCCGTTTACGTCCGCACGGAACATGCTCCGGGGAACGGTGAACACCACGTCCCCCGCCTTGAACGCCACGTCTCCCCCGTTCACCGATCACCTCCGAAGAGCCCAAAGAGGCCCCTCCGCCGCTCCTTAGCCTCGAGGGTGCGGCGGAAGGCCTCGGTGATGCGCTTGGCCCACTCCTCCAGGGCCTTGAGCCTCGGCTCCACCTCGCCCCGCCACAGGGCCGTGGCCCCCTGGATCCGCTCCTCCGCCTCCTGGATGGCTTCGGCCTTGGCCGCCCGCACCGCCGCCTCCAGCCGCTTCCAGTCCACGCCGTCCCCCGTTCTTAGGCCCTCCACCAGGGCCTTCAGGGCCCGGATCTCCTGGTGGTGGAGCCGAAGAGCGGCGTTCACCCCACCGAACCGGGAGGCCTCCTTCTGCACCGCCTCCTCCAGGCGCTCCACCCGCCTCGCCAGGTCCTCCAGCTGGGCGGAGAGCTTCCCCAGCTGGATGTAGGCCGCCCCCACGTCCACCTGCGGCTCCGAGCCCAGAAGCTCCCGGGCCCGGCCCCGGGACTCCTGGAGCCGCCGCTCCACCTCCCGAACCTCCTCGAAGGCCCGGCGCCGCCCCTGCTCCGGTCGGTAGAAGAGCAGGGCATGGGCCAGGCGCTCCCGGTAGAGGAGGGGGTCCTCCGAGGGGTCCTGGCCGAAGACCTCCTGGTAGGCCCGCCGCCACCTCGAGTCCCGCGCCGCCTCGTTTTGGTCCTGGGACCGGGAGGTCTTCTCCGCCCGGCTGGGAGGGGGAGGCGCCCCCGCTGGTTGCTTCCCCGTCAGGGGAACGCCTTGTGGAGAAGCTTGCCTCGGAGAAGGAGCTTCCACCGGAGGAGAAGGCGCCGGGGGAGAAGCCTCTACCGGAGGAGAAGCCTCCACCGGGGAAGGGGCCTGCGCCGCCTCTGCCGGAGGAGGAGCCTGCGAAGGAGCGGGGTCTTTCTGGGTCGGCTCCGCCTCCACCCCGAGGACGCCAAAGGCCTCCTCGTAGCTCCCCGCCAGCCCCTCCTCCACGAGGGCGGTAGCCACCCGAAGGAGGGGCTCCTCCAGGGGGGTGGCAGACCTCCCCGCGAGGGCCCGGAAGGCCTCCTTCGCCCTCCGGGTGGGGAAGACCCCCTTCGCCTTCTCCAAGACCTCCTTCGCCACCTCCTCCTCGAAGGAGGAAAGCTTGTCCGCGATTTCCTTCCAGAGCGCTTCCATCTACACTCCCAGAAGCAGGTAGAAGCCCAGGAGGGCCGGGAAGAAGGCCACCAGGAAGCCATAGCCTTCCTCCTCCCCTCGGAGGAAGCCGTCCGCCGCCAGCGCCAGGGCCAGGTAGGCCATAGCGGCGTAGGAGCCGCCCAGCCTCCACACCATGGCCCCGGCCAGGCCCAGGACCGCCCCCCCGTAGTAGACCCCCACCCTTCCCCGGAAGAGGGCCCGGAGGAGGGGGGAGAGGGCGAGGAGGAAGGGCAGGACCCCCTGGCCCACCAAGGCTTGGAGGAACCAGGCCCCGAGGAGGGCGAGGGCCGCCATCCCGAGGAGGGAGACCCACTCCCTCACGGCAGGACCACCCTCCGGTCGCCGTCCAGGAGGTCCACCACCCCCGCCGTGGTGCGGTTCCCCACCAGCCGGAAGAGGACCATCCGCCCCGTGGGGGCGGAAAGCTCCGCCACCCCGTTCACCACCACGGCCCGGTCGGCCAGGCGGTAGCCCTCGTACCCGGGAGGCGGGGGGTCGCCGTAGAGGGCCACCCCCTCCTGGTCCTCCCCCCGGAGCCAGACCTCGCCCACCGCCTGCACGTCCGCCGTGAACCCGGGGGCGGTGAGCTCCACCCGCACCCGCTTCCGGGCCAGGGGCACGGTCCGGCTCTCCCCGGAGCGGGCCACCACCCGCCCCTCCTGGAAGGGGAGGCCGTCCGCGTAGGCCACGAGGAGGACCTCCCGGTACTCCCCGTCCGGGGGGCTCACGGCCAGGGCGAAGGGCGGGGTGCAGGACCGGGCCCGCTCCACGTCCCCGAGGAAGGCGGCCACGCACCCCACCCTCGAGGCCACCTCCTCCGGGGTCAGGTGGATGGGGGCGTACCGGGGCTCGGGCACCCGCACCACCAAACCTTCCTGGGGTGGGGCTACCTCCACCCGGGCTTCCCCCGCCCCGTCCCGCACCCGGATCACCGCCCTGGGGGCCGTGGGCACCTGGAAGGAGGCCCCGCCCCGGTGGACCAGGACCATGCCCTCGAGGCCCGAGGGGGCCGGGTCGGGGTAGGCCGCCACCCCGAAGGCCCACTTCCCGTCCACCCAGGCCTCGTAGGTGGCGGCGCCGCTCGCCCAGGGGGCCTCCGCCCGCAAGGAGACGGTCCTCCGGGCCACCTCCACCCGGGCCATGCCCCCGGGCCTGAGCTCCACCTCCCCTTGGTAGCCCTGGACCTCCACCCCCTGCCACTCCACCCGCACCTCCACGGGGACCTTCCCGAACACCCCCGTGAAGCGGAAGGTGGGGTCCTCGCACCGGGTGGCGCTCTGGCCCCCCACCTTCACCGTGGCGCACGCCCCCTCCTTGACCCCCGCCACCTCGAGGCGGGCCGGGCCCTGGAACTCCCGCTGGAGCTCCGTGCAGGAGGAAAGGAGGAGGGCAAGGGCCAGGAAAGCGCTAGAAGCGAACCTCATAGCTCAACCGCACGCCCCCGTAGAAGCCCGTGGCCGTGGTGAAGCGGAAGCGGTCCACGTGGGAGGCCACGCCCCTCCCCCAAAGCCCGTCCCGGTACCCCGCCTGGAGGCTCACCCGGAAGGGCGCGAGGGGGAAGCCCACCTCTCCCTCCACCAGAAGGCCCCGGTCCCGCCCGATGTCCTCCTGGGGCACGGCGTAGGCCAGGCGCGCCTCCCCAAAGAAGCCCTCCCCGGGGTAGACCAGGGTGGCGAAGAGGGCGGAGAAGGGGGTGTCCCCGCTCCCGAGGCCAAAGTAGCGTCCGTAGCCCAGGGTCAGGTCCACGGGGCCCAGGAGGGCGCCTCCTTGCGCCTCCACGAAGTACCGCCCGGGCTCGCCCCCCACGAGGCCCGCGCCGAGGCCGATGCGGGCGTGCACCCCGGGGAGGAGGCCGCCTTCGGGCTCGTGCTCCACGTAGCCCGCCCCGAAGTAGTAGCCGCCGTCCCCCGCCCCGAGCTCCCCCACCAGGCGGATGCCCTGGAAGAGCCCGGCCTGGGCGGTGGCCTCGCTCCGGCCCTCCAGGCTCCGGTAGGCCACCCGCACGCTTCCCGCCCCGAAGGAGGCCTCCACCCGGTCGGTGCCCAGGTGCACCTGGGCCTCCTCCCACCCCAGGGCGAGGCCCCCGAAGGGACCCCTCTCCCCCACTCCGGCGTAGACCTGGGCCCTCGCCCGGGAGTCCACCCGCTCCTCCAAGGCCTTGGTCCTCTCCTCCAGGGCGTAGACCCGCTTGCCCGTGGCCTGGGCGTCCTTCACCCGGGCCGCCTCGTTCTCCTGGACCTTTTGGGTGAGCTCGGCGAGGGCGGCCTCGAGGGCCTTCACCCGCACCTCCATCTGGGCGAGGGCCGCCTTCTGCGCCCCCAGCTCCTTCTCCAAGCGGTCCACCGCCCCCTCCAGGGCCTCCAGGTCCTTGAGGGCGGCCTGGGCCTCCAGGGCGGTGAGGAGGGCCTGGCGCACCTCCTCCAGGTCCTTCTCCATGGCCTCCAGGCGCACCCCCTGGTCCTCCAGGGCCCGCCTCACCTCCGGCACCACCTCCAGGAGGTCGGCCACCTGCCCGTAGAGCTCGGCGATCCGCTCCGGGGCCGCCCCCGCCTCCTCCAGGGCCTTCCGCACCCGGGCCAGGACCTCCTCCGTCCAGGTGAGGTAGGCCCGGTAGAGCAGGACCGCCGCCTGGTAGCGGTTCACCGCCTGGTTCCCCCGGAAGGTGCCGTCCGGGAAGCCCGTGAGGACGCCCTTCTCCAGGAGGGCCCGCACCGCCCCCTCGGCCCAATGCCCTGGGGGCACGTCCGCCATCTGGGCCTTCACCGAACCCGCCAACAAAAGGGTGGCTAGGGCGACTCGCCGCATAGCCACATGCTACCACTCTCTAACTTTTATGGCAACACATTACACGCTAAGCTCCACCCCCTCCGGCTCCCTCCCCTGGAGGAGGTCGTCCAGAGCCTGGGCCAGGTCGGGGTAGACGAGGTAGCGCCCCTTCGCCACCACCTGGAGGGCCATCCCGAAGGAGGGCCGGGTCCTCCGCCTCCCTTCCCTCAGGTCCGGCTCCCCGAGAACGGGGTGCAGGGCGGGGTTCTCCAGCGCGTCCAGAAGCCTCTCCCCGTGGGCCGTGGCCACCACCCGCACCCCCCTCCGGGAGGCGGTGAGGCACTCCTGCACGTCCTCGTTGTAGCCGATCTCGTCCACCACCACTACCTCCGGGGAGTGGTTGGCGATGGCCTGGTAGATGATCCGCCCCTGGTTCCTGGAGGGGGGGTCCGGCACCTGCATCCTCCGGGCGGGCCGGATCCCCGGGTGGGCGGTGAGCCCGTCCCCCCCGATCTCGTTGGAGGTGTCCACCACCACCACACGGGGCCCCCACCGCTCCGCCAGGATGCGCACGATGTCCCTGAGGAGGGTGGTCTTCCCCGTGCGGGGCGGCCCCACCACGAGGAGGCTTCCCCCGCTTTCCAGGAGGTAGGGCCTGAGGGGCTCCGCCACCCCCTCCACGAACTTCCCCACCCGGATGGTGATCCCCGTCATCTCCCCCAGGGCCGACTGAATGCGGGAGACCCGGTGGAGGGTGCCCTCGATCCCGGCCCGGTTATTCTCCTTGAACCCCCCCACCCGGTGAAGGACGAAGCTCAGGTCCTCCTTGGTGATCTCCCGCTCCGAGAAGCGGGGGGCCCCGTCCACGGTGTAGGCCAGGGGGGCCCCGAGGTCCATGGCGATCTCCTCCAGCTTCGCCCCGTGGGGCTCCACCTCCTTGCGTACCCAGGGGGGAAGCTTCTCCATGAGCGCCGCGAACTCCCTGTCAAACCCCTCGCGAAGCCGCACCATGCGTTATTCCCAACGGTCCGAAAGCCCGGACAAAAAGCCCACCACCGCCCCCAGGGGGAGGCCCGTGGGGAGGCCGGAGAGGAAGGCCCACACCTCCTTGGAGGCCGCCCCAAGGTGGTGGGCGAGCCTCTCCAGGTCCGCCCGCCCGAGGAGGGCCGCCCCCAGGTAGAGGAGGGCCGTCCAGGGGAGGAGGACCCGGGCCACCCGGCCCAGGGCGTACCCCGAGAGGGCCCCCACCCCGAGCAAGACCCAGGCCTCCTTCTGGGAGAAGGCCCGGCCCAGGGCCTCGAGGGCGTGGAAGGCAGGCAAGGCCTCCATCACCCCCTCCGCCAGGCCCGGTAGACCGAAAGCACCCGCTCCACGTACCTCTGGGTGGAGGCGGGAATGGCCCCTCTCCTCACCGCTCCGAGCCCGGCGTTGTAGGCGGCGAGGGCCAGCCGCCAGTCCCGGGTGGCCTCCCAGAGCTCCCGCAAGTGCTTGGCCGTGGCCCATAAGGCCCAGTCGGGATGGGAGCGCCACTCCAGGGGTGCCCCGGTAACCCTCTGCCAGGTGCCCGGCATGAACTGGCCCAGGCCCACCTCCCCGGCCCTGCCCATCGCCTGGGTGCAGTAGCCGCTTTCCACCCACACCACGGCGGCCACCAGGTAGGGGTCCACCCCCCAGGCCCGGGCGTACTTCCACGTCTTCGCCCAGAGGTCCTGGGGGACGTGGCCGCACGCGAAGGCCGCCCCCAGGAGGAGGACCAGGTAGGCCGCTCGCCTCACCCCTTCTCCACCTCCCTCTCCAGGAGGGCCCGCACCGCCTTGAGTTCCCCGTAGACCCCGGCGAGGAGGGCGAGGCCCACCCCGTAGAGGAGGACCACGAGCCCCGCCCCCACCCCGGCCCCGTCCAGCCGGAGGAGGGAGAGGAGGAAGAGCACGGCCCCCAAGACGGCCACTCCCTTGCCCAGATAGCTTCCCCATCGTTCCATCACCTTCCACCTCCTTTCGTGTACTCCCGGATGTAGAGCCGGTGCACCCAGTCCTCCACCGCGAAGGGCACCGCCCGGAGGAAGGCGAAGTAGAAGCGCTCCACCAGGGGTTCGGGTTTCGCTCCCTCCAGGGAGAGGCCCACGTAGCCCCGAAGGAGGCGGATGGCCTCCTTCCGGTCCACCACCACGAACTCCCCGTCCACCTGGGGGGCGAACCGCACCACGGCCCCCGCCAGGGCCAGGGAGGGGGCGTAGCTCCTCGGGTGGGTGAGGCCGCTATCCGTGGTGAGCAGGTACACCTTCACCCCTCCCTTCACCATCGCCTCTCTCAGGGCCTCCGCCAGGGGCTTCAGGTCCAGGACCGCCACCTGCACCAGGACCTCCCCCGTGGCCCGCCGCAACACCTCCGCCGCCTCCTCCGGGGTGTACGTTCCCTGGCCTAGGGCAGAGGAGGCCAGCGAGGCCAAGACTGGGACGAACCAGGACCTCATCCTCCTTCACCTCCACCGCTTCGCCGCAAAGCCTTTCCATGAGGACCCGCTCCGCCTCCTCCTTGGGGAGGGTGAGGACCTCGGGCACGGGCTCCTCCCGGTGAACCTTCTTCCACCACTCCACCACCCGGCACCAGCGCACCAGCGCCCAGTACCCGGCCCGGTCCGCCCCCTGGATGGCCTCGAGGGCCTCCCGGGTGAGGGAGAGGCGCACGGGCTCCCCCTCCAGCTCGCACCAGCCGAGCTTCACCCAGGCGGGCTCGGGGGTGGGGAAGCCCTCGGGGAGGCGGAGGTCCAGGCGGAGGGTCTCCGAGCCCCGGTAGTGCCGCTTGAACTCGGGCACCCGCCGGGTGAGGGCCTCCAGGTAGAGGAGGAGGCTTTCGGGCCTCGAGGGGTCCCGGCTCCAGGGGGCGGCCTCCCCTTCGGGCGAAGCGGAGGCGGGGAGGGAGACGGGCCCCCGCGTCCGGGGAAGGGGGAAGCCCGCCTCCTCCACCCGCGCCTCCCGCGCCTTCTTCCAGAGGCGGTGCAGGAGGTGTTCCTTCCGCCACATGCCGAAGAGGTTCATGCGGGCCGGAGGAGCGCCCTCCAGCAGGACCACCGCCTCCCCCTTAGGGGCGGTGCGCATCTCCTCCGGGGAGAGGAGGGGCCGGGCCACCTCCCGCTCCCCCACGGTTCGGCTCGTGGGGATGGGGAGAAGGCCCCTCCGGCTCACCCCCCGCACCTCCTGCATCACCGAGGTCTCCCCCAGGACCTCCGAGAGGCGGGCGGCGTCGTTGTCGGAGAGGCCGGAGAGGAAGTAGACCCGCTGGGCGAAGGTGCCCTCTATGGCCTCCCACTCCTCCCCGTAGACGGCCCGCCCCTGGTCCGTGTTCTGCACGGCGATGTGGTAGGCCACCCTCCGGGAGCGCATGGTGCCCAGGTTCTCCTTGATCCCGGGGAGGAAGCCGAAGTTGGGGAACTCGTCCCAGTAGACGCTCACGGGCACCTTGAGCCTGCCCCCGTTCCGGTTAGCGTGCTGGAGGGTCTTCAGGTCCACGATGCGCTTCAGGAGCTTGAGGAGCACGTACCCCGAGGCGTTGTCCCCGATGAGCTCCTGGGGCACGCCGATGTAGACCAGGCTGGGCTCGGAGAAAACCTTCGCCCAGGGGACCTCCATGGGCCCGGGCTCCGTGGCGGCGGCGAGGCCCGGGTCCAGCCAGATGGAGAGGCGGTTCCGGGCCCCGTTCAGGATCCCCGCCAGCTGGTCCTGCCGCATCTCCAGGAGGGTCTTGAGTTCCACCTGCAGGTAGGGCCGCACCTCCACGTAGGCCTTGAGCCCGGCCACCCCGTCCCCCAGGACCCGGTAGACGTGGGCCAGGGAGTACCGCCCCTCCACCCCCTCGGCGTGGATCAGGGCCTGGAGCAGGGTCCGCTCGAGGCCCGGGTAGAACTCCTTGGAGTCCGGGACCTTAGGGTTCCGGGGCACGAAGATCTCGGCGATGAGCTTGGCCTGGGTGATGTCCTCGGCCCCCTCCAGGAAGTTGATGCGGTAGGACCTTTCCCCCCACGGGGTGAAGGGGTAGACGGCCCGCCCGTGGTGGGCGTAGTAGGTCATGGCCTCCATGAGGCCTTCCCGGTCCGGGTACTTCAGGTCGTAGACGATGGCCGTCCACCCGTCCTTGGCGTCCAGGAGGAGGTTGGGCAGGTAGTACCCCGAGGTCTTCCCGTGCCCCGGCTTCCCCACCACCAGGGTGTGGGCCACCCGCTGGCCCTCGGAGACCCGGAGGGGCCTCTTCCCGAGCTGGCCGTACCAGCCCACACCCTTGGGGTTGAGGTAGGGCTCGAGGTCCCTCTCCGTGGCCCACCGCCCCTGCCCCGGGAGTTTCCTGGGCCTCGCGGGGCTGTAGACGAAGGGGGCGAGGCCCCCCACGAACCCCAGGACCAGGACGAGCCGGAGGAGGTCGTAGTTGAGCCGGGCCGCCCAGAGCCGATTGAACTCGCCTCCGCACGGGGTGGCCACGTTGAGCATGCAGGCGGTGGCGAACTCCAGGCCCCTCGCCCCGGGCCTGCCCACGGCCTGGTCCCAGCCCGCCTCGGCCAGGGCGTTCGCCGCCTCGAGGGCCCCCCGCGCCCCCAGGTAGAAGACGAGGCCCAGGGTGGCGAGGAAGAGGAGGAACCCCAAAGCCCGAAGGGCCTTGAGGGGGCGTGGGGTCTCGAAGAGGGAAGCGGCCTCCACCTACCTCCTCCCCCGCGCCCGGGCGATCCACCTTCCTGGGGCCTTAGGGGCCAGGGGCCGGGCGCGAAGCGCCGCCAAGGCCTCCTCGCTCAGGCGGAACTCCACCCTGGGCAAGGGGTCCCTTTTGACCCACTTCGGTCCACGGTCAATCCAGCGCTTCACTCCTCATCACCTCCCTTCCCGTAAGCGCTCCTGTCAATCCACCTGCCCGGAGGCGGCCCCCCTGCGGGAAGGGTGGTGCCCGAGGGGGTCTCCGGGGGCCGCACCTCCTTGGCCCGGTCGGTCCACCTTCCCGGGGCCTCAGGGGCTCCCTTGTAGGAGGGGACCTCCCCGGGACCCGTGTAGCCCACGCTCTGCCCCACCCCGGGGGCGGGCCGCACCACGGCGGGCTCCACACCCTGACCGTACTCGGCCCGGTGCATGTACGGCACCCCCGTCCCGGGGGCCTGGACCTCCACCGTGCGCTGGTAGGCGGGAGGCACCTCCTGGCCCCCACCGCTTGCGGCTGAAGAGAAGCCTCCGCCGCCTGCGCCCGAGGGAAGGGCCCTCGAGGGCCCCCCAAGCCCCCGGCCCAGACTCCCCGCGGCCTGGCCCATCCCCTCCAGGGCGCTCGCGGCCCCGCCCATGGCCCTGCCCACGGCCTGGGTCGCCATCCCCGTGGCGTAGCTGACGGCCGCCGCCGTCACGGCCAGGGAAAGCCCACCGAAGAAGGTGGCCACCAGGCTGGAGAGATAGCCCGCGATGAGGAGGGCCGCCGCCATGCCTCCCACGGTCATCAGCAGGGTCTGGGCCCAGGCCTGGAACATGTCCACGAGCCCTTTGCCGATGCCCAGGACGAAGGTGCCCATCTGGCGCATTCCCTGGGCGATGGCCTCCTTGGTCATGGTTCCGCACGCCACGGGGGAGAGGAGGGCCTTGCCGTCCGGGGGGACGTTCCGGTAGTTGAGCTTCCCGTCCGTGTCCGCGAAGACCTCAAAGCCGCACACCCGGGGGTCCCACCCGTTCTGGACGGCCAGGTTCTGCAGGGTCTTGGCGAAGATGCGGCGGTTCTCCCGGAACTGCCCGGTGAGCTGTTCCACGGTGGTGTCCACGATCTCCTTGGCCTGGGAGGCGATGTAGGCCGCCGGACGGGAGACCCCGAGCTCCATGCCCCCCCGCACCACGAAAGGCCCGACGGCCCCCATGATGAAGGCCCACACCACCACGGAAAGCCACCGCCCGAAAAGCTGGGGCCCGAGGCCGATGGGAAGGGCCAGGCTCCCCGCCACGATGGGCCAGAAGGCGGAGGCCAGCATGAACATGGTGCTGATGAGCACCGTGAGGACCATGGCGATGATGACGAAGGGAACGAGGAGGAGGGAGGCGGGGTTGAGAAGCTGGGCCGCCGCCCCGATGCCCGCGAGGATCTGCTGGGCCCAGTCGGGCATGTTCGTCCCGTCGTTCAGGCCCGTCCCCACGAGGTGGACGACGCCCGCCTCCACGATGGCCACGATGGTGAAGAGGGGGTTGATGACCGCCCCCAGGGCCTTGAGGTTGTTGGCGGCCTCCGTCATGGCGTCCGCGAGCTCCGTGCGGAAGGTGTTCGTGACGGCGTAGTACACGCCCTGCGTCCCGCCGAAGCTCTCGTCCAGGACCTCCCCGAACCAGAGGAACCCCCCCGCCAGGACCACCCGGGCCATGGCCCCCAGGACCTCCTCCAGGCTCCCGTAGTAGACCGCCCGGATCAGGCTCCAGATGAGGCCCACCACGATGAGGCTCCGCCCGATGGTGTAGGCCCCCGCCTGGAAGTCCCGGAGGCTCGCCTTGAAGAGGGCGATCCAGTCGTTGAGGTTGAGCATGGCGTTGAGGATGCCCGTGAGGAAGTCCCGAACCCCCTGGTCGATCTGTCCCTGGGGCGGCGGGAGCGGGTCCGCCAGGGCCAGGAGGAAGAGGAAGGGGAGGAGGGCGAGAAGCCTCGCGCCCCACCCCTTGGGAAGAAGGGCCCGCCTCACGGGCTACCCCCCGAGGGCGGCGGGGTGCCGCTTTGCGCTCTCCATTGCCGCGCGAGGATCTCCAGGGCCTCCCCCGCCGCCACGTACTTGGCCGAGGTCTTCTCCGCCTGGGAGGCCACCTGGCCCATGAGGGCCCGTAGCTGGTCCTCGGCGCTACGCTCCTGCTTCCTGATGAGCTCCACCAAGTTCTGGTTCACCTGGACCAGTTGCTCCACGGTCATGGCCTGCTGGGCGGCGAGGTTCTTCATCTCCTGCACGGCCCGGAAAGAGTCCTGGGCCTGCAGGCGGATGAGCTCGGCGAAGCCCTTCACCACCACCTCCGTCACCTCCCGGGTGGAGGGGGCGGTCTGGGCCTCGGAGATGAGCTCCTCCGTGATGCCGGGGTCCATCACGCCCCCCGAGCCGGAGCCGCTGGTGCCGCCCGAGCCGGAGGTGCCCCCGGAGCCCCCCGGGGTGTTCTGGGCCCCAAGGGCGCCTCCCGGGGAAGCGCTCTGCGCCCCCACCACGCTCGCCCCGGAAAGCCCCCCGGTGAGGGAGGCCCACCCCTTGGACACCGCCTCGGCGATGAAGTTCCAGGCGGCCCCCAGGGTGTCCCAGAGGTCCTGGAGGGTGCTCTCCAGGCTCAGGTTCTCCTGCTGGTTCTTCACGTTCTGGGCCACCCGGGACTGGTTCTCCAGGAGCTGGGCCGTGCGCTGGAGGTCGGCGAGGCTCTGGGTCGTGGCCTGGAAGCCCAGCTGGGGCACCACCCCGGAGATGAGCCGGGTCCACCACTCCGGGCCCCAGTAGAGGGGGTCGTCCCCGGGCTTCCAGGCGTCCAGTTCCCGCAACTGCTCCGCCCGCGCCCGGGCCAGGGCGTTCAGGATGGCGTTCTTCTGGCGGCGGATGTCGCTCATGAGGTCCGTCAGGGCCTGGTCCACCTGGTCCACCAGGGGGTTGAGCTGGTGGAGGCCAAGCCCCTTGCCCAGCCAGTCCAGGGCCAGCCCGGTGCCGTAGTAGATGGCCTGGTTCTTGAAGTCCTCCCACATGTCCCCGAGCTGGTTCCAGTAGTTGATGGCCTTCTTCACGGTCCGGTGGGCGGTGCACAGCCACCGTACCGAGGAGAGCTCGTAGAAGCCGATGAAGCGGCAGGCCTGGGCGATGAAGCCGTCCAGGTCCTCCATGAGGCCCTGGGCCTGGAGGTTCTGGCCCGAAAGCCCCGTCCCCTGGACCTGGAGGGCGAGGAGGGCGTAGGCCGTGCCCGTCTTCTCCCCGGTGTAGTCCACCTCCAGGCGAAGCGCCGTGGTGCCGCCAAAGCCCCCGGTGTCCCAGTACCGCTTCACCTGGAGGGAGGTGGTGCGGAAGACCTCCCGCCCCGAAGGAAGGGCCACACCCCTCACCTCGAGGACCCTCTCCCCCGGCTCGGGCTCCACCCGGGCCTCCACCACCAGGACCCGCCCCTCCGGGTAGGTCCCGGGCCTCGGGGAAAGCCACGCCACCCTCACCGCGAGGGCGGGGAGGAGGGCGAAGGCGAAGGTCAGCGAAGCGATCTTGGGGATCCAAGCCCTCATGCCCGCCCCTCCGCGAGGTCCACCACCGCCTTGAGGACATCCCCCCCGTACCTCTCCACCAAGGCCTTCCTCCGGGCCGCTTCCTCCTGGGCGCTGGTGAAGAGCCAGTAGTCGTAGGGCGTGGGCCACAGCTGGAGCACGTCCCCCTCCTTCCGGTCGTCTCGCACCGCCCACACCATCACCTCCCCGTAAAGCCCCTTGACGCCCCCCAAGGAATTCCACACGGCCATGGCCCGGTCGGAGAGGCCGAAGACTCTTCGCACGTGCTCCTCCTCCCCCTGCACCCGGAAGAGGAAGACCCAGGTGGTGTTCTGGAGAATCCTCCCCGCGCTCTCCCCGCTGTAGTCCTGGAGGCTTTGGGTGATGCTCCAAATCCCGCCACCCAGGTGCCTGAACCGGCGGTAGAGCTCCTCCACCAGGCTCGCGGCGTAGGGGTTCTTGAACACCTTCCAGGCCTCGTCCAGGACCACCAGGAGGTTCCGCTCCTCCCCCCGCTTCTTCCCCTCCTTCGCCCGCTTCCAGATGAGGTCGGCCATGAGCACCGTGCCCACCACGTCCAGGCCCTCGTAGGCGTCCAGGCCCTCGAGCTCGTAGCACACCACCCGGGCCGTGCTCACGGGGACGGAGGTGGGGCGGTCCACGAAACTGCCCATGGGGGAGTCCCCGGTCCAGGACTGGAGCCGGAGGGCGAGGCTTCGGGCCACCTCCTTCTCCGAGGGGGACACCCCCCGCCCCCCGATCTCGTCCAGGGTGAGGAGGGTCTTCACCAGGTCGGAGAGCCTGGCCCCGAGGTAGCGCTTCTCCTCGGTGCCGTCCTCCCTCAGGTCCACGGTGGTGGCCCGCTTGTAGGTCTGGTCTATGGCCGCCTCCAGGATGGCGTTCTCCACCGCCTCCTGGGTGGGGTCGCCCCCGGGGGGGACCATGGCCCGGAGGAGCTTCAGGAGGTCCCCCTTCTTCTCCGGGGTGGGCTCCACCTCCCCCTCCTCGAGGTCAAAGGGGTTGATGCTGGTGCCCGCCCCGGGGCGGATCTCCACCATGGCCCCGCCGAAGGCCTCCACCAGGGCCTGGTAGTTCTTGCCCCGGTCCAGGATGACCACGCTCGCCTTCTCGTCCCGCAAGAGCTCCGAGAGGAGGTACTGCACCGCGAAGGTCTTCCCCGAGCCCGAGCCCCCCACCACGATGCCGTTGTAGTTCCGCATCCGCTTGTCGAAGGGGTCCACGGAGACCAGGGCCCCCTGGCGGGTCCGGAAGAGGGCCACGGGCCTGGGGCTTCCTGTCCAGGCCCCCGTGGTGGGGAAGAAGTGGGCGGCGTTGGTCTCCAGGAGGTAGACCTTCTCCTCCGCCACGCCCCCGGAAAAGGGGGCCTGGGCCAGCCACGGGGCGAGGAGGCCGTTCCTGAGGACCCGGAAGGGGTTCCCCGGAACCTGGCTCAGGGTGCTCACCGCCTGGCTCACCCGCTCCTCCAGGGTCTCCCGGTCCCGCTCCAGGAGGACCAGGCTCGCCCCCACCTGGAAGATGTGGTCCCCCGTCTGGGAGACGTGGGTGATGGCCCCCTCCGTCTCCACCTGCCCCACCCGCACGTTGGGGTCCACGTAGGTCCCCGACTGGGAGGCGGAGTAGTACCGCCTCGCCCGGGCCTTGAGGGCCCGGATGGCGAGCTCGAAGGGCTCGTGGAGGAAGTCCATGACCAGGTAGAAGCGGTCCCCCCCGGCCTGGGCCAGCACGTCCCCCATCTCCGCGTAGGTCTCGTCCGGCACCGTGTAGAGGGAGAGGACCCCCGCCCACATCCCCCCCACGTAGAGGGCGTCCCGGTAGGAGTTGTCCACCTCACTCCGGGCGATCTGGGCCCGGAGGGTGGGGGGCCTGAGAGAAGGGATGCGGCGGATGGCCTCCCGGGGGTAGCGTTGCCAGGTCTGTTGGTACTGGGGCACCTCCGCAAGGGCCAGGGCGGGGTTGAAGTAGCGGTAGAGGACGGCGAAGAGCTCCTGGTCGCCCATGGGGAAGGCGAGGACGCGGTAGGCGGAAGCCGCGCGGATGATCCGGGTCCGCACCCGCTCCGCCTCCGCCACCACCTCCTTCCACTCCTCCGGGGTGAAGGGCACCCGGCGCCGCTTGTGCCGGGGCCTGCCCAGGAGGACGCTGAGGTAGACCCGCTTCTCCAGGACCTGCCCCTTCTGCCACCGCTCCCGCCAGGCCTCGTAGCGCCTTTCCTGCAGGAAGCGGGCCGTGGGGTGGGAGGGCTCGAGGCTCCGGTACCGCTCCACCCGGGCGAAGGGGGCCGGGGAGACCTCCACCACGAGCCGGGCCCGGCTTCCCTCGGGCACGCCGCTCCGAAGGATGGTCTTGATGACCCCCACCAGGCCCTCCATGTAGGCGGTGCTGGCGAAGAGGGTGGGCTGGAGCTCGAGCCTGACCCCCACCTCCACCCGCCCGTCGTTCAGAACCACGAGGCCGTCCTGAATCTCCCAGTACGGCAAGAGCGCGGTGAGGGAGTCCTCCCGCGCCCGGGAGAAGGGGCTACCTCTGGAAGCGCTCGTCATAGATCAGGGGAGTCGTGTCCTCGTCCCGCTCGGGGCGGTAGCGCTCCTTCTGGGTGAGCCAGGCGATTTCCTGCCAGAGGCTCGCCCCGGGGAAGCGCATCCGCAAGCGGTCGGAAAACTTCACCGCCAGAAAGCCCGCCACGCCCGCCAGCACCAGGCCCAGGGCCGGGTGCGGCAGGCTCCCGCCCACCTGGAGCCCCAGGGTCATGGCCACGGCCCCGAGGAAGAGTTGCCAGAGCTCCAACCCAAGGAGCGTCAGGGGCTGGTAGAGTCGCCACACCCGGAGCCTGAGCATGGTTTATCTGAAGAGGCTCGTGCAGGCCGGGGCGGTGCTCGGAGCGGTGGCGCTCCCGAAGAACATCTTGGCGAAGTAGGGAGCGGCGGCGATGAGGATGCCCCCGATGCCCGCCCCGATCATGAGGGGCATGGCGTTGCGCCCACCGATGGCGAGGGATATGCCACCCACGGCGAACATGAGGATGATGATCCCCAGGCCGATGGGACCCTTCAGGTAGCCCACGATGGTGCAGATGGCGTTCGCCACGTTGCCGAAGGCCTGGTCCGCCGGGTTCGCCTGCGCCTCCGCCACCCCGAAGAGGGCGAGGCCCACCGCCAACGCCAAGGCGAAGAACCGGAAGTGCTCCGTCTTAAGACCCTTAGCCAGCTTCTTCAGCACGCTTCACCTCCTAAGGAAGAACCACGAGCCTGAAGCCTGAAACCCGTCCGCCATGAACTCTTCCGCCCGCTCTCACCCCCTTTCAACCTCATACGACTGCCATTATAGCAAAACCATGCCCTTTTGTGGCAACATGAGGGCGTGAGGCTGAACCCCGAGGTGCGCAAGGAAGCGGAGGAAAAGCTCGGCAAGAAGCTCCCCGGGCCAGACGAGCCCGGCTTCTACGCCCTACTGGAGGAGCTCAGGGAGAAGGACCCGGAGCTCGCCGCCCTCCTGGAGGAGGGGATCGAGTTCGAGCAGGTCAGGCCCCCGGAGGAGGAGGTCCGCCGGGAGGTGAAGAAGCGGGCCTTCCTCCGGGACCTCTACAACCGCCTCTTCAACCGGTATGACGAGCTTACCGGGGAGTGGGTGCCCTCCCGTCCCAAGCAGATCCTAATCGGGGTGGGGGGCCTGATGGGCCTCGTCGTCTTCATGTGGGCCCTGAACAACCTGGGAGGCCCCAAGCGCCCGGCCCAGGCTCACCCCTCCCCCCAGGTCCAGCAGGCGGCCACCGCTCCCCAGGCGGCCTCCGGAATGCCCCCTCAGGCCCAGGCCCAGGAGGCTCCCGCACCCCCGGCTGGCGCTTCCGGGGCCACGGGGGAGGCCGCGCCCCAGTCCCAGTCCACGGCCACCCCGGTCGCTTCTCTGTCAGGAGAACGCCTCGAGGCCGTCCCCCCTCCGCCCACGCCCTCGGCCACCGGGGAGGTGCCTCCCCCGCCCCAGACCCTGGGAGGCGCGGGAGCCTACTCCGCCCAGGCCGCGCCCATGCCCACGGAGGGGCCCTCCCTCACCCTCTACCTCCGTCCCACCGGGGAGGCCCAGGCCGCCTCGCCCTCCATGGCCCTCTACATGGGCCAGGCCCAGGAGGCCCCCGAAAAGCCCTCCCTCTCCGTGCCCCTGAAGGCCCAGGCCCAGGAGGCCCCCGCCGGTCCGGGCCTCGCCGTCTACCAGGGCCAGGCGGGTAGCGCCTCGGGCCAGGTGGCCCCCGTCTCCTCCTTCGTGGCCTACAGGAAGACCGAGGCGCCCCAGGCGGTCCCCTCCTCTCCCGCCCCGCCCCAGGCCCCCCAGGGGCCTGGCCTCTTCGAGGCCAACCTGCCCGAGGTCTTCGGGGGGAGGCAGGCCCCCTCCACGCCTCCTTCCACGGCCTCTTCCACGCCTCCCGCCACGGCCTCCTCCCCCTACCTCCCCGGGGCGCGCCTCGAGGGGAGGCTCGCGGTGAGGCTCGTGGTGCCCGAGGGGCAGGAGGTCCCCGTGGCCCTGGAGACGGAGGACGGGGCCACCTTCCTGGGCAAGGCCAAGCTCTCCCCCACCCGCCGGGTGGAGGTGAACCTGGACCAGGCGGTCCTGGCGGGGAAGGTCTTCCCCGTGCGGGCCGTGGTCCTGGGTTCTGACCTCGCCCAGGGCCTCCCCGCCCAGGTCCGGGAGGAAGCCCCCTCCCTGGTGGCCGACCTGGTGCGGGGCTCCCTGCGGGGCCTCTCCGACTACGTGCGGGCCCGGAGCCAGCAGACCACCGTCACCACCACGCCCTCGGGCACGGTGATCCAGCAGGGGCAGACCCCGCCCCTGGAGCTCTTCTTGGGGGCGGCGGCGGCAGACCTTTTCTCCGTCCCGGAGGGCACGAGGGCCGTGGTCCGGGTGGCGGAGGTGGCTCAGGGGACGCCCCTCACGGTCCTGGTGCTGGGGGCCGGGCAATGAGCGTGAACCCCCTCGCCGTGGACCTCACCTGGTCCGAGGGGCAGGTCCGGCGCTGGGGCCTCGTCCCCCCCGAAGAGGCGGTGCGGGTGGAGGGCTACCTGGGCCTCACCTACTACCGGAAGGAGGAGCCCGTGGCCTTCTGGGCCCACCCGAGCGTGGCCCGCTACCCCCTCACCGCCCTCCGCCACCTGGCGGGCCTGGCGGAGATGCGCCTCCTCCTCGAGGCGCCCCCTGATCCTCGGGTGTGGCGGGTGAGCCCCAGGCCCCGCCACCCCGTGGAGGAGCCCGATGGGGTCTGGCTCACCTCCGAAGGCCCCGTGGCCCTGGAGTACGACGCCGGGGCCTATGCCCGGGCCCGGGTCCGGGCCAAGGGGGAGGCCTTCGCCCTGAGGTTCGTGGGGCAGGTCTGGGGCGCCCCCGTCCCGGAGCGGGTGGCCTACCTGAGGCGGTTCCTCCCGGGGGCGAGGGTCCTCCTGGCCCCGTGGGCCTAGCGCACCACCGCCACCTCCCGCGCACCTTCCCAGCGGCCAGGCAGGCCCGGTCGCCCAGGGAAAGGCCCAGGGGCCGGGTCAGGGGGTCCAGGGCCCCCGCCTCCAGGGCCTCCTCCAGGGTGAAGGGCAGGACCTCGAGGCCCATGGCCACAAGCCGCCCCACCATTGCGCCCTTTTCTCATGAGCCCCCACACGAGAGGCCCTTCACGGGCTTCTCGTCGGGGGAAGGGGTGTACCGGGGAGGGGGGCCGATGAAGGTGCAGGCCCCGTACCCCCCGGTGAGCATGCGGATAAGAGGGTAGAAGGCCGCCGTCCTCCCGCCCTGCCCGTTCGGCACCGGAGCGAGGAGCCCGGCCAGCAGGAGGAGGGCCGCCAGGCTCCACTTGGCCCGCCGGAGGTCCCCCATCACCACTCGGTAGCCCAGGAAGATCACCGCCAAGAGGACGAGCGCCCCCACTAGGACCACAGGGGGGGTGAGGGCGCACACCAGCCGGCTCACGACACAAAGGACCTCGTTCATACTCCAAACAGGCTCAGGAGGGCCCTGGCGTTCCAGGCGAGGATCCCCCCGAGGAGGGCGGCGATGAGATAGCCTACCCCCCGGTCCCGCTCCCCGATGGCGATGAGGAGGCCGCCCAGGGCGAGGCCCAGGGTGGTGATGGCGAAGACCAGCGCCTTAGGGGGCTCCACGCTCAGCACCAGGCCGTTCATGGCGCTCGCCACCTCAGACATACACCACCTCTGCGCCACCTCGCTTAGGCGCCTCGTGCGTCAGAACGATCACCCGCCCGGCGGAGGCCTCCAGCTCGTCCCTGGGAGCGGGCCTCTTGGTGGGGTCCCCCCTCTTCCCCACCAGGAGCACCCGCTCCCCCTCCCGCTCCAGGACGGCCCTGCTCCCCTCCCGCCTGAGCATGCGCCAGCCCTCCCTCTCCATGGCCTCCGCGTGCCGCCGCACCAGGAGGGCCATCTCCAGGGCCCCCGCCCTGGGGGTGTAGTACCGGGTGAGCCCGAGGCGCTTCCGGCCCTTGGCCGCCGGGACCAGGACGGGGCCGAGCCGGGTCATCACCGGCTTCAGCACCCGTTGCCTCAGGGCCTCCCCCACCAGGGCCTCCCCGTAGCGCTCCAGGGCCTCCTGTAGGGTGTAGGGGCCTTCCCGCCAAGGCGCGAGGAGGTCCATTCTACCTCCCTTCCGTCTGGACCTCGATGGTCTTGCCCAAAAGCCGCCTCTCCAGGAGGAAGCTCCTCCCGGGCCCGAGCTCCACCCCCCGCCACCTGAGGAGGAGTTCCCCGGGCCTCGCCCCGTGGACCACGATGACCCCGCTCTGCCCCTCTCCGGGGTTCAGGACCGCCTTTAGGGGGTCCCGGCGCACCTCAAACCGGAGGGGCTTCCCCTCCTGCAGGATCTGGAGATCGTTGAGGGCGAAGCTCACGGGGCGGCTTCCCCGGTTCTCCAGGGTGAAGAAGACGCTCACCCTCCCCTCCTCCCCGGAAGGGGCCTCCACGGTGGTGGTGAAGTGCACCGCCGGGGCCTGAACCTGAGGGCTGGGGGTGGGAGAAGGAGCGGGGGAGGAGCTTTGGGCAGGCCCCGCCGTGGGAGTGGAAGGAGTCTGGGAGAGAGGGGCGTAGGTCCCCCCCTGGGTCCGCTTGAGGAGCACCTGGTACCGCCTCGGGTACTCCCCCGGCCCGATGCGCACCGTGAAGAGGAGGGTCCTCCCCCCCACCTCCACCACCAGGTCGGTCATCCCGCTCTTCACGGGCACCGCCCCCGTCTGGGTGCCCATCATCCCCGTGGAGAGGAGGAGCCTGCTCCCGCCCCCCTCGAGGCGAAGGAGCTCCCGCTTGGCGGAGAAGGCGGCGTCCACCGTGTCCCAGAAGTCGATGACCGTGGTGAAGCCTGGGCTTACCTCCAGAAGCCCCGGGGTCTTTACCAGGTCCTCCGCGTAATAGGTCTTGAGCACCACCTGGGCCTGGGCCGGAAGGGCCATGGTTAGAGCCAGCAACACGGCACGCAACCGCATGCCCTCATGTTGCCATATATTGGGTAGCTAGGCAAGCCTTTGTTGCTAGTCCTCCCCCAGGTGTCCCCCCAGGAGGGCCAGGAGGCCCAGGGCGGCGAGGGCAAGCCCCAAGGGCACGGCGTAGAGCAGGGCCACGGGAGCGAGGAGGGCGGCGGGCCCCAGGGCGTCCCCCACCGCCTGGGCGTAGAGGCGGGCGGGACGGCCCAGGGGGAGGGGCCTGAGCCCGGCGGCCACCCCGTAGAGGGCGGGGAGGAGGGCCCAGGCCAGGCCCCCCGCCAGGGAGAGGAAGACGCCTAAGGACCCTCCCCCCAAAAGGACCACCAGGGCGAGGCCGAAGAGGAGTCCCTTGAAGGCGCTCACGTACCCCCGGGCAGGCCCCCCGCGCTTGAGGAGGCGGTCCTGCACCAGGAGGAGGTTCAGGGCGGGAAAGAGGGCCAGGGCTCCGGGGATGGCCCCCGCAAAGGCGGGGTAGAGGACGAGGGGAAGGGAAGCGGCGAGGAGGAGAAGGGGCACCAGGGGAAACCGCCTCACCCTGGGGGAAGAGGGGAAGGCCCCGCGTTCTCCTGGCGGAGAAGGGGTCCGCTCCTGGATGAAGAGCCTTCCCATTTCCCGCCGGGAGGCCTCAGGGGGCGCCTCCTGAGGCAGTGGGGGCAGTCCGGTCTGGGTCTCCTCCCGAGGAGGCACCTCCCGTGGGGTTTCCGGGCGGTCCGGCTGGAGGAGGCGCGCCTCCGGCCTCTCCCCTTCCCCCTTGAGGAAGGCGGCGATCCGGCCCACGTCCGCCGGGGAGAGGACCCGGGGAAGCGCCTGGAGGTGCTCCTCCAGGGAGGCCACGTGGAGGACCCCCTCGTGGTAGCCCCGCCGGTAGCTCCCCACCACCAGGGGCACCACGGGGAGGGCGAGGAGGGCGTAGGCCTCCCGGCCTAGGGCCTCGGCCTGGCGCGCCTCCTTCGCCAGGGCGAAGACCCCCGCCTCCGAGACCAGGAGGTGGCCCCCGCCGAAGGGGACTAGGTGGGCTTCCATAGACCGCATCTTACACACCTGGTCAACCAAAGTGCACAT
>NZ_SIJL01000015.1 GCF_004307015.1 Thermus thermamylovorans | reverse complement strand
TCAAATGTGGTGGCCAATTACACACCTTGACGTTACCTCTGAACCCTTGTTATAGTTGCTACTGCGGTCGGTCCGCGGTAGCTCAGCTGGTAGAGCGGCCGGCTGTTAACCGGTTGGTCGCAGGTTCGAGTCCTGCCCGCGGAGCCAGATGGGGGCCTCAGGGCCCCCTGGGTCTTTTATTTGGGGAGGGAAGGGGGTATAATCAACCTTCGTGCGGCCTGCCGGGCCCGGAAGGGAGGTGGAGATGCGCAAATACGAGGTAAACGTCGTCCTGAGCCCCAACCTGGACCAGACCCAGCTTGCTCTGGAGAAGGAGATCATCGGGAAGGCCCTCGAGGCCCACGGGGCCAGGGTGGAGAAGGCTGAAGAGTGGGGGACGCGCCGCCTGGCCTACCCCATCGCTAAGGACACCCAAGGCTACTTCCTGTGGTACCGGGTGGAGCTCCCTGAGGAACGGGTGAACGGCTTGGCCCGGGAACTCCGCCTCCGCGACAACGTGCGCCGGGTCATGATCGTCAAGGCCCAGGAGCCCTTCCTCGCTAAGGGGTAAACTTTCCCTATGGCCAGAGGCCTGAACCGCGTATTCCTCATTGGCACCCTGACCGGCCGCCCCGACATGCGTTACACCCCGGGGGGCATGGCCATCCTGGACCTCAACCTGGCGGGCCAAGACACCCTCACCGACGAGGCTGGCCAGGAGCGGGAGATCCCCTGGTACCATCGGGTACGGCTCCTGGGCCGCCAGGCGGAGATGTGGGGGGATGTCCTGGAAAGAGGCCAGCTCCTCTTCGTGGAAGGACGCCTGGAGTACCGCCAGTGGGAGCGGGAAGGGGAAAAGCGCAGCGAGGTGCAGATCCGGGCAGACTTTATCGATCCCCTGGAAGGGCGGGGCCGGGAAACCCTGGAGGACGCCCGGGGCCAGCCCCGTCTCCGCCGCGCCCTCAACCAGGTGGTCCTCATGGGCAACCTCACCCGGGATTCCGAGCTCCGCTACACCCCCCAGGGAACGGCGGTGGCGCGGCTCGGCCTGGCGGTGAACGAGCGCCGCCTTCGCCAAGGGGCTGAGGAGGAAAGGACCCACTTCATCGAGGTCCAGGCCTGGCGCGACCTGGCCGAGTGGGCCGCTGAGCTCAAGCGAGGGGATGGGCTTCTGGTCATCGGCCGTTTGGTGAACGACTCCTGGACGAGCTCCAGCGGCGAAAGGCGCTACCAGACACGCGTGGAAGCCCTGCGCCTGGAGCGCCCCACCCGTGGGCCTGCGCAAGCCGGCGGAAGCAGGCCCCAGGAGGCCAAGCGCCCTGTCCAGACGGGTGGGGTGGACATCGACGAGGGACTGGAAGACTTCCCGCCGGAGGAGGATTTGCCGTTTTGAACGCCAAGAACGCTAAACCCAAGAAGGCGGTAAAAGAGGCGCCGAGGCGCCCCTCCCGGAAGGCCAAGGTCAAGGCCAGCCTGGGGGAGTTCGACCTTAGGGACTACCGCAACGTGGAGGTGTTGAAGAGGTTCCTGTCGGAAACGGGGAAGATCCTGCCCCGCCGCCGCACGGGGCTTACCGCCAAGGAGCAAAGGATCCTCGCCCGCACCATCAAGCGGGCCCGGATCCTGGGGCTTCTCCCCTTCACGGAGAAGCTGGTGCGCAAGTAGGGGGTGCGCATGAAGGTCATCCTCCTGGAACCCCTGGAGAACCTGGGCGACGTGGGCCAGGTGGTGCGGGTGAAGCCCGGCTACGCCAAGAACTACCTCCTGCCCCGGGGCCTGGCGGTCTTGGCCACGGAGAGCAACCTGAAGGCCCTTCAGGCCAAGATCCGCGCCCAGGCCAAGCGCCTGGCGGAAAGGAAGGCGGAGGCCGAGCGCCTGAAGGAGATCCTGGAGAACCTCACCCTCACCATCCCGGTGCGGGCGGGGGAGAACAAGATCTACGGCTCGGTGACCGCCAAGGACGTGGCCGAGGCCCTTTCCCGCCAGCACGGCATCGCCATCGACCCCAAGCGCCTGGGGCTGGAAAGGCCCATCAAGGAGCTGGGGGAGTACATCCTCACCTACAAGCCCCACCCCGAGGTGCCCATCCAGGTGAAGGTGAGCGTGGTGGCCCAGTAAGGGGAGTCCGGCAGGCCGCCTCTAGGAGGCGAGGAGGTGGGGTCCCACCTCCTCTAAGCTTTTCACCCCTAAGAGGGCCAGGGTGAGCTCCAGCTCGGCCAGGAAATGGTCCAAGACCGCCCCCACCCCTTCCTCCCCTCGGAGGGCCAAGCCATAGACGTAGGGCCGCCCCAGCCCCACCGCCTTGGCCCCCAGGGCCAGAGCCTTGACCGCATCGGCCCCGGTGCGGACCCCGCTGTCCAGGAGCACCGGGACCCGGCCCCCCACGGCCTCTACCACCCCGGGGAGGGCCTCGAGGGCCGCCACCTCCCCGTCCACCTGCCGGCCCCCGTGGTTGGAGACGTAGACCCCGTCCACCCCCAGCGCCCCCGCCTGGGCCGCGTCCTCGGGGTGGAGGAGGCCCTTGAGGAGGAGGGGTAAGGGGGTGGCCTCCCGCACCCGCCGCACCTCCTCCCAGGAGAGCTCGGGGAAGGAATAGGTGGCCACGAAGCGGCGCACCCCTTTAAGAAGACGGGAAAGCTTCCGTACTCCTACCCTTTCCCCGGCCCGGCGCAAGTCCAGAAGGGCGCGGAGAAGGGCAAGGCTCGGGCGGGGGCGCAGGGCGGGCCCCTCCACCGGCTCCTCCAGGCTGGCCAGGAAGGCGGGGTCGCTCAGGTACTGGGCCAGGCCCTGCCCCTTGAGGAAGGGCAGGTGGCCCAGGTCCAGGTCCCGGGGCCGCCAGCCGAGCTGCACCGTGTCCACGGTGAGGACCACCCCCGCGCACCCCGCGGCCTCCGCCCGGCGGAGGAAGCTTCCCACCACCCGGGGGTCGCTGGAGTGGTAGAGCTGGAAGAAGACGGCCGCTTCCGGGTTCACCGAACGGGCTGCCTCCACCACCTGCTCCAAGGGGTAGGAGCTTTGGTTGGAAACCATGAAGGGAAGGCCCCTTTGGGCCGCGGCCCGGACTGCGGCCAGCTCCGCCCGGGGGTGGGCCAGCTCCAGGACCCCGATGGGGGCCAGGAACAGGGGGGCGGCCCAGTTCTTTCCCCAGAGGGCCACCTCGAGGGCCGGGGGCTTTGCCCCGCGGAGCATGCGGGGCAGGAGGCGGTAACGGTCAAAGGCCGCGCGGTTCGCCGCCATGGTGCGCTCCAGACCCGCCCCTCCCGCCACGTAGGCCCAGGCCTCGGGGGACATCCGCCTGCGTGCCGCCTCCTCTAAGCCCTCTGGGTGGACGGGCACCGGGGGTTTCCTACCCCAAAGCCCTTCCAGGTAGATCCGCTGCTGCACCCTTCTGCCGATCATGCTGCCCCCTTGGGATTTCGGGGAGATTCTACCCGCTTGGGCCGGAGATTGTAAACTGGGTGCAAATGGCCGGGAGCGTCCTCATCACCGGGGCCGGGAGCGGCATCGGCCTGGCTACGGCCCGGCTCCTTGCCGCCAGGGGGTACCGGGTCCACGGCGGGGTGCGCAAGGGGGAGGACGCAGAGCGCCTAAGGGCCCTGGGGGTGGAGCCCCTCCTCCTGGACGTGACCCGGGAGGAAGACCTCCTCCGGGCGCGGGAAGCCCTTCGGGAAAAGGGGCTTTTCGGCCTGGTGGCCAATGCGGGGGTGGCGGTGGCGGGGCCCTTGGAGCTGGTACCCCCCTCCGCCTTCCGGCAGGCCTTGGAGGTGAACCTCTTGGGGGTGCACGCCACGGTGCAGGCTTTCCTGCCCCTCCTGCGGGGGGGCCGGGGGCGGGTGGTCCTCATGGGCTCGGTCTCCGGCCTCTTGGCCCTCCCCCTCATGGGGCCCTACGCCGCCAGCAAGTTCGCCCTCGAGGCCCTGGCCGACGCCCTAAGGGTGGAGCTAAAGCCCTTTGGGGTACGGGTGATCCTCATCGAGCCCGGCTCCGTGGCCACCCCCATCTGGGAGCGCTCGGAACGGGCGGCGGAGGGCTACCTGCTCCCACCCCCTTCCGGTACGGAGGAGGTCTACGGGCGCTACCTGGAGGTGGCCCGGAGGATGGCCCGGAGGAACGCGAGGCGGGGACTTCCCCCGGAAAGGGTGGCGGAGGCGGTGCTCCACGCCCTGGAAAGCCCAAGGCCCCGGGCCCGCTACCTGGTGGCCAGGCGGGAAAGGGCCTGGCAGACCCTTTTTCTGCGCCTGCTCCCCACCCCCTTGCGGGACCAGCTTTTAGCCCGGGCCTTGGGGGTCTAGGTGTCCCGCCGTGGCTTGCGCCACCACGGGGGCCCCAGAAAGGCCCTAAGCCTCGCCTTTCTTCCTTATGCGCTGGGGCAACCCCCTGCCTTCTTAGGAGGCGAGTTCCACCGCGGCCAGGAGCACCACGTGGTCGCCCCGCCGCTCCAGCCGGGCCTCGAGGGCCCGCACCGGGAGGTGTTGGCGCAGCACCGCGAGCACCTCGTCCAGGAGCCGTTCGGCCAGGGAGGGGTCCATGGACTCCGGTTCCAGCTCCAGGAGCATTTCCAGGCGGTTTTCCGTACCCATGTCCTCAGGGTGCTCGGCTCAGGTCAGGTTCTGGTCAAGGACTTTGTGGCCCTCCCCGGCCCCTATCCGCCCGGCTGGCGTATGCTTAAGGGCGTGGAGTTCTGGGTGGAGGACCTCGGCCTTTTGCCCTACGGGGAGGCCTGGGCGTACCAAAAGCGGGTGCACAGCGAGGTGGTGCGGGGAAAGCGCCCCCCCACCCTCCTCCTCCTGGAGCACCCCCGGGTGATCACCCTGGGCCGGAAGGCCACGGGGGAGAACCTGCTCTTCCCGGAAAGCTGGTACCGGGAAAACGGCTTTGAGCTCTACTGGGTGGAGCGGGGCGGGGACGTGACTTACCACGGCCCGGGGCAGCTGGTGGGCTACCCCATCTTTCCCGTAGGCCGGGAGGTGCGCCGCTTCCTGCGCCAGATCGAGGAGGCCATGGTGCGGGTGGCGGCCAGTTACGGCCTAAAGGCCTACCCCACCCCGGGGTACGCGGGGGTCTGGGTGGGGGAGGACAAGCTCTGCGCCATCGGGGTGGCGGTGAAGGAGGAGGTCAGCTTTCACGGCTTCGCCCTGAACGTGTCCACCGACCTCAACGACTTTTCCGTGATCATCCCCTGCGGCCTCCAGGGCAAGGGGGTGACCTCTTTGGAGAGGCTTCTGGGCCGCAGGGTGCCCATGCCCGAGGCCAAGGGGCGGGTGGTGGAAGCCTTGGCCCAGGTGTTCGGCATGGAGCCCCGCTACAGGGAGGAACGGCATGAGGCCCAAGTTTGAAACGGTGGAGCTCCTCGCCCCCACGGGGGAGGTGATTGAGCTCAAGGTGGTGAAACACGGCTTGAGCAAGGCCCGGCCCGAGCCCGTGGACCGCCACAAGCCCGCCTGGCTCCGGGCCACCCTGCCCACGGGGGCCAAGTACCAGGCCCTGAAGCATACGGTGGAGGAGCTTAAGCTCCACACCGTCTGCCAGGAGGCCCTTTGCCCCAACGTGGGGGAGTGCTGGACCCACGGCACCCTCACGGTGATGCTCCTGGGAAGCGTCTGCACAAGGGCCTGCAAGTTCTGCGCTGTGGACACGGGGAACCCCAAGGGGATCGTGGACCCCGAGGAGCCCCAGCGGGTGGCCGAGGCCATCCGCAGGCTCCATATCCGCTACGTGGTCCTCACCAGCGTGGACCGGGACGACCTCCCCGACGGCGGGGCGGGCCACTTTGCCGCCACCATAAGGGCCATCAAGGAAAAGGCCCCTGGGGTCCTGGTGGAGGCCCTCACCCCCGACTTCCAGGGGGACCTAAAGGCGGTGGAAACGGTTTTGGACGCGGGGCCTGAGGTCTACGCCCAGAACCTGGAAACCGTGCGCCGCCTCACCCCCAGGGTGCGGGACCCCCGCGCGGGGTACGAGCAGACCCTGAAGGTTTTGGCCCACGCCAAGGGCTACCGCCCGAAGGTCCTCACCAAGTCTAGCCTCATGCTGGGCCTGGGGGAAACGGAGGCGGAGATCCTCGAGGCCATGCGGGACCTGCGGGCGGCGGGGGTGGACATCCTCACCCTGGGCCAGTACCTGCGCCCCACCCCGGCCCACCTGCCCGTGGCGCGCTACGTGCCCCCCGAGGACTTCCGGCGGTACGAGGCCTGGGGGTACGAGCTCGGCTTTAAGGAGGTCTTCGCCGGGCCCCTGGTGCGGAGCTCCTACCGGGCGGACCGGGTGTTCCTGGAGGCCACCGCCCGCTGAGGGGGAAGGCATGACCGCAAGCCGCAAGCCCGCCACCCCCCTCTTCCTCCTGGACCTCCTGGCCCTCCTCCTCTTCGCCGGGGCCGGCCTTTGGTCCCACGGCCTCCCCATCACCCTGGAGGGCCTGGCCCGCAATGTACTCCCCGTCCTCTTCGTCTGGCTCCTGCTTGCCCCCTTCCTCGGCACCTACCGCAGGCCCACCTGGAATAACCTCCTTCTCACCTGGGCCCTCGCCTTCCCCGCGGGGCTTTGGCTTAGGCAGATGGTCTTTGGGGGGGCCTTCGGAATGGGCTTCCTCATCTTCCTTGCCGTGGCCATGGGCTTCAGCCTTCTCTTCCTCCTCCTCTTCCGGGGCCTGGCTAAGCTCCTCAGGCTCTGGTAAAAAGGGGGCATGGAAAAGGTGGCCTTCCTCGGCCTTGGGGCCATGGGCTACCCCATGGCCGCCCATCTGGCCAAAAGGTTTCCCACCCTGGTCTGGAACCGCACCTTCGCCAAGGCCCTAAGGCACCAGGAGGAGCACGGCTCCAAGGCGGTCCCCCTGGAAGGGGTGGCCGAGGCCGAGGTGATCTTCACCTGCCTCCCCACCACCAAGGAGGTGGCCGAGGTGGCGGAGGCCCTCCTGCCCCACCTTAGGCCCGGCACCTACTGGGTGGACGCCACCAGCGGCGAGCCCGAGGGAAGCCGGCTTCTGGCGGAGCGCCTTTTGGAACGGGGTGTGGTCTACCTGGACGCCCCGGTTTCCGGCGGGACCCTTGGGGCCGAGCGGGGTACCCTCACGGTGATGCTGGGGGGGCCAGAGGCGGCGGTGGAGGCCGTGAAGCCCTACCTGGCCTACGCCAAGAAGGTGGTCCACGTGGGGCCCGTGGGGGCGGGGCACGCGGTGAAGGCCATCAACAACGCCCTCCTGGCGGTGAACCTCTGGGCGGCGGGGGAGGGGCTTTTGGCCCTGGTGCGGCAGGGGGTTGCCGCGGAGAAGGCCCTCGAGGTCATCAACGCCTCCAGCGGCCGCTCCAACGCCACGGAAAACCTCATCCCCGAGCGGGTTCTCACCCGGGCCTTCCCCAAGACCTTCGCCCTGGGCCTTTTGGTGAAGGATCTGGGGATCGCCATGGGGGTCCTGGACGGGGAAAAGGCCCCAAGCCCCCTCCTCCGCCTCACCCGGGAGGTCTACGAGATGGCCAGAAGGGAACTCGGCCCCGAGGCCGACCACGTGGAGGCCCTGAAGCTCTTGGAGCGCTGGGGCGGGGTGGAGATCCGGTAGGGATGAAGGAGGGCCTGCAGGCCGCCTGGCCCATCGTCCTGGGCTACTTCCCCGTGGCCGTGGCCTTCGGTGCCCTGGGGGCCCAGGCGGGGCTTGGCTACCTTTGGATTCAGCTCACCTCCCTCCTGGTCTTCGCCGGGGCCAGCCAGTTCGCCCTGGTGGGGCTTCTGGCCCAGGGGGTGCCGCCCCTTTTGGCGGCCACCTTGGGCCTCCTCCTCAACCTGCGCCACGCCTTCTACGGCCCGGCCCTCAGGCCCTACCTTAAAGGAGGTCCCCTGGAAGCCTTCCTCCTCACCGACGAGGTCTTCGCCCTGGCCCTAAGGGCCCTCCCCGGCCTCCCCCCGGGGGAGCGGCGGGGCTACTTCCTGGGCCTGGGCTTAGGGGCCTACCTTTCCTGGAACCTGGGCACCTTCCTGGGGGCCTTGGGGGGGCAGGGGCTTCTCGCCTGGCCCGGGGTGGGGGAGGCTCTCGCCTTCGCCCTTCCTGCCCTGTTTCTTCTCCTGGCCCTGCCCCACCTGAAAAACCCCGCGGCCCTTCTCGCGGGCGGGGCGGCTTTGGCCCTCCACCTCCTGGGGCAGACCGCCTGGGGGCTTTTCCTGGCGGGGGTCATCGGGTTCCTCTGGCCGGGGAAGGGGGGGAGGCCATGACCCTAGCCCTCCTCCTCCTGGCCCTGGGCACCTTCCTCCTGCGCTTCCTGCCCTGGCGGGGGGAGAGGAGGGTGCCGACGGGCCAGGCGGGACCCGCCCTGGTGGTGGCCCTTTTCCTGGTCTCCGCCTTCTCCCCCCCGCCTTCCCCGGAGTGGCTCCGGGCGGGGCTCGCCCTCCTGGGCACTTATCTGGGGCTTAGGCTCACCGGGAACCTGGGCGTGGCCGTCTTCCTGGGGGCGGGGCTTTACGGGCTTCTCGGGGCCCTGGGCTTTTAAAGGTCCGGTGGGGCAGAAGCCCCACCGGGAACGCCAAGGGACTCTGGGTTGGGTCAACGGTTCAGGATGTGGATGGCCTGCTTGTGGAGGGCCTCCGCCGCCTCCATGAGCCCCTCGGAGAGGGTGGGGTGGGCGTGGACGGTGAGCCCCAGGTCGGAGACCGTGGCCCCCATCTCCAGGGCCAGGGTGGCCTCGGCGATGAGCTCCCCCGCCTGGGGCCCCACCACGAAGACCCCAAGAAGGAGGTCGGTTTCCTCATCCCCCACCACCTTGATGAGGCCCTCCGCCCCCCCCAGGGTAAGGGCCCGGCCGCTGGCGGAAAGGGGGAACTTCCCCACCTTCACCTTATAGCCCGCCTTCTTGGCCTCCTCCTCGGTGAGGCCCACCCCGGCCCACTCGGGGGAGGTGTAGACCACGCTGGGCACCTGGTAGTCGAAGGCGCTGGCCTTGCCCGCGGCGTTTTCTGCGGCCACCAGGCCCTCCCGCATGGCCTTGTGGGCCAGGAGGGGGGGACGGGCCACGTCGCCGATGGCGTAGACCCCGGGGGCCGAGGTTTCCATGCGGGCGTTCACCTGGATGAAGCCCCGTTCGTCCACCTTTACCCCGGCCTTTTCCAGGCCAAGCCCTTCCGTGCGGGGCCTGCGGCCCACGGCCACCAGGATTTTGTCCACCACCAGGGTTTCCCCCTGGCCCCCCTGGGCGGGCTCTAGGGTGACGTGGAGGCCATCTTGCTTCTTCTCGTAGCCCACGGCCTTGGTGCCGGTGCGCACCCGGATGCCTTCCTTCTCCAGGGCCTTGCGCAACAGGGCGGCGGTCTCGGGGTCGCTTGCCGGGAGGATCTCGGGCATGTACTCGATCAGGGTCACCTGCGAGCCCAGGCGGTGGAAGATCTGCCCGAACTCCAGGCCCACCGCCCCGCCCCCGATCACCAGGAGGCGCTTGGGGATGCCCTCTTCCACCTTTAGGGCCCGGGTGGAGTCCCAAATGTCCTCGCCGAAGGGGAAGCCCTTGAGGGCCGCGGGCTCGCTCCCCGTGGCCACGATGACGCTTTTTCCCCCGTAGCGCTCCCCATTCACCTCGATCTCCTTAGGCCCCGCGAAGCGGGCGAAGCCCCGCACAAGCTCCACCCGGTTGCCCTTCAAAAGCCCCGCCACGCCCCCGGTGAGCCGCTTCACCACGCTCTCCCGCCAGGCGGCCAGCTTCTTGAGGTCCACCTCGGGGCTCGCCTTCACCCCGAAGCCCTCGGCCACCTTGAGGTGGTGGAGGGTTTCCGCCGCGTGCAGAAGGGCTTTGGTGGGGATGCACCCCACGTTCAGGCATACCCCGCCCACCTCGCCGGCCTCCACCGCCAGCACCTTCAGGCCGAGCTGGGCTCCCCGGATGGCGGCGTGGTAGCCTCCGGGGCCGGTGCCGATCACGATCAGGTCGTAGGTCGTCATGGGGTCCATCCTACATTTCCAGAAGGAGGAGGTCGGGGTTCTCCAAAAGCCGGATCACCTCGCGGGTGAAGGAGGCCGCCTCGGCCCCGTCCACCAGGCGGTGGTCGAAGGAGAGGGAGAGGTACATGATGTCCCGCGCCTCTATGGAGCCATCCGGCATCACCCAGGGGCGCTTGCGGATGGAGTGGACCCCCAGGATGGCGGCGTCGGGCACGTTGATGATGGGGAAGCTCATGAGGGCGCCCACGGCGCCGATGTTGGTGACGGTGAAGGTGGAGCCCGTGACCTCCTCCGGGGCGAGCCGCCCCTCCCGGGCCTTGGCAGAAAGCTCGGCGATCTCCTGGGCCAGCTCCAGCACGCTCTTCCGGTCCGCGTCCCGCACCACGGGGACGATGAGGCCCCTTTCCGTGGCCACCGCCAGGCCGATGTGGTAGTAGCGCTTGTAGACGATCTCCTGCCTTTCCTCGTCCAGGCTGGTGTTCAGCATGGGGTACTTCTTCAGGGCCCGCACCACCGCCTTGAAGATGAAGGGCAGGTAGGTGAGCTTCACCCCCTGGCGCTCGGCCTCGGGCTTGAGGCGCTCGCGGAGGGCCACCAGCTCCGTGAGGTCGGCCTCGTCCACGTTCAGGGTGCGCACGGTGTAGAGGTGGCTCTGCCAAAGCCCCTGGGCGATGGTGCGGCGGATGCCCCTAAGGGGGACCCTTTCCTCCAAGCCCTCGTAGCCCTTGGGGGGTACGTAGCGGGGCGGGGGCGGGAAGCCGGGGGCCGGGGCGGGCGGGGCTTCCCGGGGGACCTCCGGAGCGGGCGCGGGGGCGGGCGCAGGTTTGGCCGCCTGCCTTTCCGCGTAGGCCTTGACGTCCTCCACCCGCACCCGGCCCAAGGGCCCGGAGCCCGGCACCTCCTCGAGGGGAATCCCCAGCTCCCGGGCCAGCTTCCTGGCGGCGGGAACCGCCAGCACCCGGCCTTGGGGCCTAGCCTCTTCCTTGGGCTTGGTTTCCTGGAGAAAAGGGTTTTTCACCGCCACCTGGGCGGTGTCGGGCTTGAAGAGGGAGAGGTCCTCCTTTTCCTCCTTTGGGGGAAGCCCGGGTTCCACGATGGAGCGCTCCTCCACCGCTTGCACGGGGGGGGCTTCCCTCACCCCGGCCACCGCCTCCCCAGGCTCCGCCAGGAGGGCGATGGGGGCGTGGACCTTCACCACGTCTCCCTCCTTAGCCAGCTTCTTCAGGAGCACCCCCTCGTAAGGGGAGGGGAGCTCCACGGTGACCTTGTCGGTCATCACCTCCACGAAGGGCTGGTCCTTCTTGAGGTGGTCCCCTTCCTCCACCAGCCACTTGAGGATCTCGCCTTCCACCACGCTCTCGGCCAGTTCGGGCATCAGGATTTCCCTAGGCATAAGCCTCCTCAGAGGTCAAGGATTGCCAAAAGTTCTTCCCGGGCCAGGTTATGTGCCTGGGCGATCTCCCTCACGATCCCCGCCAGGGTACCCAGCTTGAGGGGACGGTGGAGGGGAATGGTCACATGGTGTTCCCGGTCCCCTTCCCGCCAGGTGAGGCGCAGGTGGCTTCCCGTCTGCCGCGTGACCCGGTACCCTAAACGGGAAAGGCGTTTGGCGAGCTCTTCTCCCTCCAGATCCCTGGGAAGCCTCACGGGGCCAAGACCTCCTCCCGTACGAAGTGCAGGCGAATGATCTTCGGGGCTTCTCCTTCAGGGAAGTGGCAGCGCACCGCGTCCCGGACCATCTCCTTCAGCTCCTCCCAGGTTTCCCCTTGGGTAAAGATGCCCTCCCCCAAAGCCCGGGCCACGTAGCCTCCTTCGTCCGCCTCTTCTACCAAAAAGATGAGCTCCCTGGGCATATCAGTAGTCTAGCGCCCGCTTGGCGGCGTTCAGGATGCGGGTGACGGTGGGCAGGTAGAGCTTGTCCTGGGCGTAGGGATAGGGGGTGTCGAAGCCGGTGACGCGGATGGGGGGGGCGAGGAGCATGTCCAGGAGGTCCTCGGCGATGGTGGCCGCCACCTCGCTCACGAAGCTGGCGTGCCGGGGGGCGTCGGAGACCAGCACCGCCCTTCCCGTCTTGGCCACGGACTCCATCACCGCCTCGTAGTCCCAGGGCATGAGGGTGCGCAGGTCCAGAACCTCGGCGGAGACCCCTGCCTTTTCCAGCTCCTCGGCTGCCTGCAAGACCTCGGGCATCACCGTGCCATAGCCGATGAGGGTGAGGTCCTTCCCCTCCCGCCGGAGGGCGGCCTTGCCCAGGGGCAGGACGTAGTCCTCCTCCGGCACCTCCTCCTTCACCGAGCGGTAAAGCCTTTTGGGCTCCAGGAACACCACGGGGTCCTCGTCGCGGATGGCGGCCTTGAGGAGGCCCTTGGCGTCGTAAGGGGTGGAAACCGCCACCACCTTGAGCCCGGCGGTGTGGACGAAATGGGCCTCGGGGCTTTGCGAGTGGTGGTGCCCCCCCTTGACCCCGCCCCCGGAGGGCATGCGCACCACCAGGGGGGCGGTGAATTGAGCACCGGAGCGGTAGCGGAGCTTGGCCACCTGGCTCACCAGCTGGTCGAAGCCGGGGAAGATGTAGTCGGCGAACTGGATCTCGGCCACAGGCCTTAGGCCGTGGGCGGCCATGCCCAGGGCGGCTCCCACGATGGCCGCCTCGGAAAGGGGGGTGTCCATGACCCGGTCGGGGCCGTACTTCTGCAAAAGGCCTTCCGTCACCAGGAAGACCCCGCCCCTCTTGCCCACATCCTCTCCCAGGACCACCACCCGGGGGTCCAGGGCCATCTCCTCGTCCAGGGCCCGGTTCAGGGCTTGCACCATGGTCATCAGGGCCATGGGGACCTCCTTAAAGCTCTTCCTTGAGAAGGGCCTCCTGGCGCCTTAGGTGCCAGGGCTTTTCCGCAAGGACGTCGTCGAACATCCACTCGGGAGGTACGGTGCCGGCCTCCTCGGCTTCCTTCAAGCCCCGCTCCAGCTCGGCGCGGATCTCCGCCTGCAGGTGCTCCTCCCACTCCAGGTTCCAGAGACCCCGCTCTTCCAGGAAGCGCTGGAAGCGGAGGATGGGGTCCCGTTTCCGCCAGGCCTCCACCTCCTCCTTGGGGCGGTAGCGGCTGTCGTCGTCCGCGGAGGAGTGGGGGCCGTAGCGGTAAACCCGAAGCTCCACCAGGCTCGGGCCCTCCCCCATGCGGGCCCTTTCCACCGCTTCCCGCACCACGTAGTAGGAGGCCAGGACGTCCATGCCGTCCACCAGGTAGCCGGGGATGCCGAAGGCGTGGGCCTTTTCGGCGAGGGTGGGGCTATGGGTCTGGCGGCGGTAGTCCACGCTGATGGCGTAGAAGTTGTTCTCGGCGATGAAGACCGCGGGGGCGCCTTGAACGGCGGCGAAGTTAATCCCTGCATACCAGTCCCCTTCACTCGTGGCCCCGTCCCCGAAGGTGCAGACCGCCACCTGGCCCGTGCCCTGGAGCTTCATGCTGATGGCCGCCCCGGCGGCGGGGGGCACGTGGGAGGCGATGGGGGAGGCCACGGTGAAGTAGTTGAGGGCCTTGGAGCCCGGGTGCTCGGGCATCTGGCGGCCCCTGTTGGGGTCGGCCAGGGTGGCCAGCATCTGGCTGAAAAGCTCCTTGGGGGGGATGCCCAGGGCCAGGGCCAGGCCGTGGTCGCGGTAGTAGGGGAAGACCCAGTCAAAGCCCCTCCGGATGGCGTGGGCGATGCCCACCTGGGCGGCCTCGTGCCCGGCCGAAGGGGCGATGAAGCTGGTCTTGCCGGTGCGGATGAGGATGGTGTAGCGCTCATCCAGCATCCGGGCCGCCAGCATGTCCCGGTAGAGGCGCTTAAGCTTCTCCTCGTCCAGATCCAGGGGAAAATCCCCCAGCCACTCTCCCTTTTCCCCGATGAGCCTTATGGGCTCCTGGGTAAAGGGGGGAAACCGGTGGGTGTCCTTGACCATAAACCCTCCTCTCTCGCGCTTGTGGCGCCTTTTGAGCCGGCCCTGGGTAAGGGCTTTGGGCTCTAGGGGGGTGGGGCTGGGTCCCACTTTCCCTTCACCCCTGAGTATACCCCGTGCCCTCCTTGGCCCTTGGGGCACCTTTGGCGGAGGGTATAGAATGGTCCCATATGAAGCCCGGCCTTTACCCTCTTCTGGGCCCACCCGCCTCCGGAAAGACCACCTGGGCCTTGGGATGGGCCCAGGAGGTCCTCTCCCGCCGGGGACGGGTCTACTGGGTGGGCCTGCCCCACCAGCGGGCTTACCTGTACCGCCTCCTGGGGGAGGGGAGGGCTTCCTTGGGCCTGGAGTTCCTCTCCTTTCAGGCCCTATACTACCGGGCCCTGGCCGAGGCGGGCCGCCTGGGGCCCCTCCTGCCGGGAGCGGGGCGGGTGGCCCTGGTGGGGGAGGCCCTACGGGAACTGGAGGGAGAGGTGGCCCCGGGGGAGGCCAGGCTCTTCGCCCGGGCCATCGCCGAGCTGAAGCGCTTTGGCCTCTCCCCTTTCGCCCTACCCAAGGAGGGGGAGGCGGGGCGGCTGAGGCGGGTCTACTTCCGGTATGAGCGCCTGAAAGGGGGCCACCTGGACTACGACGACTTCCGCCACCGGGCCCTAAAAGCCCCCTTGCGCCTCTTCCCCCAGCCGGACCTTTTGGTGGTGGACGGGTACCGGGAGCTGGGGCCTTTGGACCTCCGTTTCCTCCAGCGCCTGGCCCGGGAGGTGCCGGTCCTCCTCACCCTGGAGCTTCTGCCGGACGGCCTGGAGCCCTGGCAGGAGCTTGCCCCAAGGCCCGTGCGGAAGGTGGTCTGGGCCCTCCCCAACCCCGTGGAGGAGGCCCGCCACCTCCTAAGGGCCCTGAAGCGGGCCCTGGCCCCCAGGGCCCTGGGGGGGGAGAGCCTGGACCCCTTTGCGGTGCTGGTGGTGGCCCCAGAGGACCGCATCCCCGGGCTTCTCCTCCTGGGGGACGAGTACGGCCTACCCCTTCACGACGGCCGGGAGGGGGTCCTGGCGGATACGGAGGAAGGGGAGAGGGTCCTGGCCCTTTTGAACCCTTTCCCCACCGGGCGGGACCTGCTGGCCCTGGGGTTTGCCGACCTGGGGCGGAGGGCCTTGCGCCTGGGCCTCGCGGGGGAGGAGGCCTTGGGCCTTCTGGCGGAGAGGGAGGGCCTTCTGCACGAGTGGCAGGCCTTCCTGGCCCTGCGCGCCCCGGGGCCCGACCCCCTGGCCTGGGGGGAGGCGGTCCTGGAGCGGCTCGGGGTGGCGGCCAAGGAGCCCTTCCTCTCCCGGCTGCGCCTGGCCCTGCGGGCGGACGCCGGGAACCCCCTGGCCTGGTGGCGGAGCCTCTTGCTGGACGAGGCGCTTCCCCCAGAGCCCGTCCGGGGGGTGGCCCTCCTCCCCCCCTTGCGGGCCACGGGGGTGCGGGCCAGGCGGGCCTACGTCCTGGACTGGGTGGCGGGGCGCTACACCTTGGGGGAAAGGGAGGACTACTTCCTCCTGGAGGAGCTCAGGGAGCGGGGGCTCCTCCGGGGGCTTCCCCGGCGCCTCCGGGGCCTGGACCCCCTCTTCCTGGAAGAACTCGCCACCCGGGGGGAGGAGGTCTTCCTCCTCTACCCGGAGGCGGGCCCCTCGGGGGCCTACGCGCCCCTGGAGCGGGGGGTGAGGCCAGAGCCCCTGCCTCCTGCGGGCCGCCTCGAGGCCCTGCCGGAGGAGCCCTTTGCCGCCCCCCTGCCCACCTCCAGCGCCCCCCCCGCCCACCTGGAGGTGCTGCGCCGCCACGGGGAGTGCCCCTTCCGGGCCTACCTGGAGCGCTTTCCCCTCCGCCCGGAGCGCGGGGCCTTGGGCTGGCACCTCTTCCCCGAGAGGATGGCTGAGCTTGCCCGGTACCCGGAGGTGGGCCCGTGGCTGGCCCTCCACCAGGAGCACCTAGAGGGCATGGTCTTTTGGGCCCGCTGGCCAGGGGGGCGCTTCGCCCTGCGCCTGGATGGGGTGCGCCGGGAGGAGGGGGGGCGGGTGGTTCACCTCTACCGGCTCCTCCCCTCAGGGGGGGAACCCGACCTGGACCCCCGGCGACGCTGGACGGAATGGTACGCGCTGGGAGCCCTTTTGCAGCGAAAGGAGGTGGAAGAGGTCCGCCTCTGGACCTGGGCTTTCCTGGGGAAGCCCCGGCCTTACCGCAAACACCCTTACCGTAAGGGGGAAAAGCCTCCCCAAGTGGAGGCGGTGCGCTTGCGGCTGGAAGAGGCGCTCCTTCGCTGGCGGGAAGGAGCGTTCCGCCCCAACCCCGGCTACCCCTGCTACGCCTGTCGCCTGGAGGACGTCTGCCGCAAGGAGGAGGCGTGAGGCTCTACGTGGCCTCCGCGGGCACGGGCAAGACCCACACCCTGGTACAGGAGCTCCTGGCCCTCTTGCACCGGGGGGTGCCCCTAAGGCGCGTGGCCGCGGTCACCTTCACCCGCAAGGCGGCGGAGGAGCTGAGGGGGCGCATCCAGGAGGAGGTGGCCCACCTCCCCTCCGCTCCCTGGGCGGAGGAGGCTCGGCGGGAGGCCCATGGGGCGGTCTTCACCACGGTCCACGGCTTCATGGCGGAGGCGCTCCGCCACACCGCCCCCCTCCTCTCCCTGGACCCGGACTTCGCCCTCCTGGACGAGCCCCTGGCCGAGGCCCTCTTCCTGGAGGAGGTGAGGAGCCTCCTCTACCTGCGGGGCCTGGACCCAGGCCTGGAGGGACCCCTCCTCGCCCTCCACCGGAAGCGCTCCCTGGCGGAGGCCCTCCGCCCCCTGCCGGAGGCGGAGGGGCTCGTGGCCCTCTATGAGGAGGCCCTTCGGGGCTACCGCCGCCGCACCCGGGAGGCCCTGGGGCCAGGGGACCTCGAGGCCCAAGCCCTCCGCCTCCTGGAACATCCGCAGGCCCTGGCCCGGGTGGTGGAGCGCTTTCCCCACCTCCTCATCGACGAGTTTCAGGACCTGAACCCCCTGCAGGGCCGCTTCTTCCGGGCCCTGGAGGGGGCGGGGGCGGAGGTGGTGGCCGTGGGGGACCCCAAGCAGTCCATCTACCTCTTCCGCAACGCCCGGGTGGAGGTCTTCCGCCAGGCCCTGGCGGAGGCGGCGGAGGTGCGCGCCCTGGCCCAAACCTGGCGGCACGCGCGCGCGGTGGCCCGTCTCCTCAACCGCTTCGCAGAGCGTTTCTTCCCCCAGGCCGAGCGGGTGCCCGTGGTCCCCGTGCGGGGGGAGGAGGGCCGGGTGGAGGTCCACTGGGTGGTGGGGGAGGGGCCCCTGGACCGGAAGCGGGAGAGGGAGGCGGCGCTTCTGGCGGGGCGCCTGCAGGCCCTTGCCGCCCAGGGCTACCCCTTCCGGGAGATGGCGGTCCTGGTGCGGAGCCGGGCGAGCCTTCCCTTCCTGGAGCGGGCCTTCCGGGCCCTGGGCGTGCCCTACGCCCTCCTGCGGGGGCGGAGCTTCTTCCGCCGCCCCGAGGTGCGGGACGTCTACCACGCCCTCCGCCTGGCCCTGCTGGAGGGTCCCCCGGGCCCCGAGGAGCGCCTCTCCCTCCTGGCCTTCCTGCGGGGGCCTTTTGTGGGCCTGGACCTGGGGCGGGTGGAGGAGGCCCTGCAGGCGGAAGACCCGGTGCCCCTGTTGCCCCCAGGGGTGCGCGGGCGGTTGGAGGGGCTCAAGGGGCTCGCCGCCTTCCGCCCCCTGGAGGCCCTGAAGGCCTTGGTCCGGGAGGAGGGGTTCCTCAGGCGGCTTTCCCGCAGGGCCCGGGCCAACCTGGACGCCCTCCTCCTCCTGGCCGCGGAGGAGCGCTTCCCCGACCTGGAGGCCCTTTTGGACTGGCTCCGGGTGGGGGCCGAGGACCCCGAGGCCTCCGAGCTCCCCGAAGGGGGCGAGGGGGTGGGGCTCCTCACCGTCCACGCGGCCAAGGGCCTGGAGTGGCCGGTGGTGGCGGTCTTCGACTTGGCCCGCCACGAAGGGGGGAGGCGGGAGCCCTTGCGGGTGGGCCCGGACGGGGAGGTGGCCCTGGAGGGGACGGAAGGGTACCAGACCCTGGGAAGCGCCCTGGACCGGGCCCAGGCGGAGGAGTCCCTGCGCCTCCTCTACGTGGCCCTTTCCCGGGCCCGGGATGTCCTTCTCCTCACGGGAAGCGCCTCCGGGCGGCCCGGGCCCTGGGCCGAGGCCCTCGCGAACCTGGGCCTAGGGCCTCAGGACCAGGACCCCCTGGTACGCCGCCACGCTATGGAACGAATCTCCCCTTTGCCCCCATCGCCTCCTTCAGCCGCGTCCCCACCCCCTGCCCCTTACGCGGAGCACCGCATCCTTCCCCAACGCTTTCCCCCGGTCTACTCCCCCAGCGCCTACCGCAAGGGGGAGGGGGAGCCCTTGGCCCTTTCCGAGGCCCTGGAGGCTGAGGCCCTGCCCGAGTACGCCCGGGCCCTGGGCACCCTGGTGCACTACGCCGTGGCCCGGAACCTGGACCCGGAGGACGAGGGGGCCATGGGGGCCCTCCTCCTCCAGGAGGTGGCCCTGACCCTTGCCGAGAGGGAGCGGCAGGCCCTCCTCGAGGAGGTCCGAAGCCTCCTGGGGAACTACCGGGCCCTGCTGGGGAAGGCCCTGCCCCCCCTGGAGGCCCGGGAGGAGGATTACCCTGAGCTGCCCCTGGTCCTCCCCCTCGGAGGCACTGTCTGGCAGGGGGTGCTGGACCGCCTCTACCGGGCGGGGGGGCGCTGGTACCTGGACGATTACAAGACCGACCGGGAGGTCCACCCCGAGCGCTACCGGCTCCAGCTGGCCCTCTACCTTGAGGCGGTCCGGCGGGCCTGGGGGGTGGAGGCCGAGGCCCGGCTCGTCTACCTGCGCCCGCAGAGGGTGTACCCCTTCACCCCCGAGGAGCTGCGGGAGGCCCTCGCGGAGCTGGAGGGGGCGAAACCCCCCGAGGCCTGAGCCTCGGGGGGTGGGGAAAGCCGCCTAGCGCTTGGAGTACTGGGGCGCGCGGCGGGCCTTGTGCTTGCCGTACTTCTTGCGCTCCACCACGCGGGCGTCCCGGGTGAGGAAGCCCAGGGGCTTGAGCCTAGCCCGGTAGTCGGGGTTGTAGCGCAGAAGCGCCCGGGCCACCCCCAGCCGGATGGCGTCCACCTGGCCGCTCTTGCCCCCCCCGCGCACGGTGATGTAGGCGTCGAAGCGCCCCAGGACGTCCACCGCCCTCAAGGGCTCCAGGGCCGCCACCGCCCGCACGATGCCCTGGAAGTAGTCCTGGAAGTCCTCGCCGTTCACGGTGACCTTGCCGCTTCCGGGCCGGAGGAAGACCCGGGCCACCGCCTCCTTGCGCCTCCCGGTGCCGTAGTACTGCTCCATCACTGGACCTCCAGCTTCACCGGCTTCTGGGCCTGGTGGGGGTGGGTGGGGCCGGCATAGACCTTGAGGCGCTTGAAGAGCCTCCGGCCCAAGGGCCCCTTGGGGAGCATGCCCTTCACCGCGTGCTCCAGCACCCTCTCGGGGTGGGTGGCGAGCATCTTCTCCGCCGTGACCTCCTTGAGGCCCCCCTGGTAGCCGCTGTAGCGGGTGTAGACCTTCTGCTTGAGCTTCTTGCCCGTGAGGCGGATCTTATCGGCGTTCACCACCACCACAAAGTCCCCCATGGGCACGTTGGGCGTCCAGTCGGGGCGGTGCTTGCCCCGGAGAAGGGTGGCGATCCTCGTGGCGAGCCTGCCTAGGGTCTTGCCCTCGGCGTCGATGAGAACCCAGCGGGGTTCGACCTCCTTGGGTACGTACGTCTTGGGAAGCATGACCAGGGCCCTCCGTATTCCCTCTGCCAAGCGCCCGTTCTTGCCGGGGGATCGGGGGACCCCGCAAGAACGCCAAAGAAAACTCTACCATAGACCCTACCCCTTGCGCCAGATGTGGTAGGCTAAAGCCCCGTGAACGGGGATTCCCAAGGCACCTCGAGGCCAAGGAAGTACGTGTTCGTGACCGGGGGGGTGGTGTCCAGCCTGGGGAAGGGCATCCTCACCTCTTCCCTGGGGGCCCTCTTGCGGGCCCGGGGCTACCGGGTCACGGCCATCAAGATCGACCCCTACGTGAACGTGGACGCGGGCACCATGCGCCCCTACGAGCACGGGGAGGTCTTCGTCACCGCCGATGGGGCGGAGACCGACCTGGACATCGGCCACTACGAGCGCTTTTTGGACCTGGACCTCTCCCGGGGCAACAACCTCACCACCGGCCAGGTCTACCTCTCGGTGATCCAGAAGGAGCGAAGGGGGGAGTACCTCTCCCAGACGGTGCAGGTGATCCCCCACATCACCGACGAGATCAAGGAGCGCATCCGCCAGGTGGCCGGGGAGCAGGAGGCGGAGGTGGCGGTGGTGGAGGTGGGGGGCACGGTGGGGGACATCGAGAGCCTGCCCTTCCTGGAGGCCATCCGCCAGTTCCGCTTCGACGAGGGGGAGGGGAACACCTTCTACATCCACCTCACCCTGGTCCCCTACCTGGAGACCAGCGAGGAGTTCAAGACCAAGCCCACCCAGCACTCCGTGGCCACGCTGCGCGGGGTGGGCATCCAACCCGATGCCGTGGTGCTCCGCTCGGTGAAGCCGGTGCCGGAAGAGGTGCGGAAGAAGGTGGCCCTCTTCACCAACGTGCGCCCGGGGAACGTCTTCTCTAGCCCCAACGTGGAGCACCTCTACGAGGTGCCCCTCCTCCTGGAGGAGCAGGGCCTGGGCCGGGCGGTGGAACGGGCCTTGGGCCTGGAGCCCGTCTTCCCTAACCTGGCCTTCTGGCAGGAGGCGGTGCGGGTCCTGAAGCGCCCCGAGCGCACGGTGCGGATCGCCATCGCCGGGAAGTACGTGAAGATGCCCGACGCCTACCTCTCCCTCCTGGAGGCCCTCAAGCACGCCGGGATCCGGAACCGGGCCCGGGTGGAGGTGAGGTGGGTGGACGCGGAAGGCCTGGAGGAGGGGGACCTGGACGCGGCCTTCCGGGACGTGGCCGGGATTCTCGTCCCCGGGGGCTTTGGCGTTCGGGGCATCGAGGGCAAGGTGCGGGCCGCCCAGTACGCCCGGGAGCGAAAGATCCCCTACCTGGGCATCTGCTTGGGCCTGCAGATCGCGGTGATCGAGTTCGCCCGCAACGTGGCCGGGCTCAAGGGGGCCAACTCCACGGAGTTCGACCCCTACACCCCCCACCCGGTCATCGACCTCATGCCGGAGCAATTGGAGGTGGAGGGCCTGGGGGGCACCATGCGCCTGGGGGACTGGCCCATGCGCATCCGGGAGGGCACCCTCCTCCACCGCCTCTACGGGAGGGAGGAGGCCTTGGAGCGCCACCGCCACCGCTACGAGGTGAACCCCCTCTACGTGGACGGGCTGGAGCGGGCGGGCCTCGTGGTCTCCGCCACCACCCCCGGCATGCGGGGCCGGGGGGCGGGGCTGGTGGAGGCCATCGAGCTCAAGGACCACCCCTTCTTCCTGGGCCTCCAGAGCCACCCCGAGTTCAAGAGCCGCCCCATGCGCCCCTCGCCCCCCTTCGCGGGCTTCGTGGAGGCGGCCCTGAGGTACACCGGGCTTTAGGGCAGGCTTTGGGCGAACTGCCGGGCCACCCGCCCGGAGAAGCCCCGTTGCAGGGCGAAGCGGAGGGCTGCGGCTTCCTCCTCCGGGGTCAGGCTCCGGCCCAGGTGGTGGGCCACCGCCTTCAGGAAAAGGGCCTTGTCGAAGGGGGGGAAGGTGAGCACCAGCCCGAAGCGCTCGGAGAGGGCCAGGGTGTCTTGGAGCTCGTCCCAGGCCCCGGGATCCGCCCCGGGCAGGGGGTTCTCCCCCAGGCGGCGCACCAGGTGGCGGCGGTTGGAGGTGGCGAGCAAGAGGACGTTTTCCGGGGGACCCTCGAGGCTTCCCTCCAGGAGGGCCTTGAGGTGGCGGAAAGCCTCGTCCTCCGGGTCCAGGGAGAGGTCGTCCAGGAAGAGGAAAAAGCGGTGGGGGAGGAGAGCGAGCCGTTCCAGGAGGCCCTCGAGGCGGGCTAGCTCCTTTGGCTCCACCTCCACCATGCGGGCCCCGGGGAGGTGGAGGAGGCCCTTGGCCGCGGTGCTCTTGCCCGTGCCCCGGGCCCCGTAAAGGAGGGTGTGCGGGGCGGGCTTGCCCGAGAGGAAGCGGCGGGCGTTTTCCCTCAGGGCCCTGAGCTGGGCCTCGTAGCCCACCAGCTCGTCTTCCCGGGGGAGGCGGGGATGGGGAAGAGGGCGCACTTCTTCTCCGGCGAAGCGGAAGGCCCGGTGGAGGGCGAAGGGGTAGGGACCGTGGGCCTTTAGGGTCGCCACCAGAGCCTCCGGGTCCCGGCTGAGGAGAGCCTTCAAGGCCCCCTCCTCCGCGGGGTGGGGGGGCCTTTCCCCCAGGGCCCCCAGGGGGAAGTCCTCCCTCCGGCGCGAAAGCTCCAGGTGGAGGGCCTCGAGGTCCAGCCGGATGAGATCCAGGATCCCTGGGGTAGGCCTGAGGGCCCGCCAGGCCCATGGGGCCCGAAGGAGGCTCTGGGCGAAGGCGTAGCCCCAGGGCTCCCCCTGGGGCAGGTCCATGGGGAGGAGGTCCAAGGGGTGCTTGGGGAGCTCCATGGGGCCCATCTTAAGGAGAACCCCCCGGGTCACCCCGGGGGTCTTTGGTGGGCCGCACAGGACTCGAACCTGTAACCCACCGATTAAGAGTCGGTTGCTCTACCGGTTGAGCTAGCGGCCCAAGCCACACCGTAGGCGGACACGGCGCTGGCCTTAACGCCAAAAGCCAGTGTAGCCCTCCCCCAAGGCCCTGTCAAGGCGGCTAAAACAGGTAAAGCACCGCCCGCCCTCCTTCCACCCAGACCCGGATGGGCCCCAGGGCCTGGTTCTCCAGGGTGAGCGTGGTGGCCTTGAGGGGGGTGGGGGGAAGGTTCCAGCGGGCTCCTTCCAGGGCTAAGGTGGCCTCGGGGAAGGGTAGGAGGCTGAAGGAACGCCCTTTTGCCAGGGGGAAGGCGTGGGGTCCAAGAAGAAGGGGGAAGGCCTGGGTAAGCCCGTCGGTGAGCTCCACCCTTACCCCCCGTTCCGCCAGGTGGAAGGCCAGCTCCAGGTGGGCCAGGGTGTGGTCCAGCCGCCCGCCCAGGGCCCCCAGGAGGAGCGCCTCCTCCGCCCCCAACTCCAAGGCCCGCCGCACCAGGGCCTCCCCATCGGTCTGGTCCTTCTCCCGGGGGAGGGTCTCCTTGGGGGCGGGGAGGGCCTCCCGGAGCCAGGGGGGGCTGGAGTCAAAGTCCCCAAGCCATAGCTCCAGGGGGAGCCCCAGGGCCAGGGCGTGCCGGGCCCCGGAGTCCGCCGCCAGGAGGCGGTAGCCCGAAAGCCTCTCCTTTAGGGCCTCCGTGGTCAGAAGGGGGCCGCCCAGGAGAAGGGCCAAGCGCTTCATCCTTCCAAGGGTACCGCCTGGGTGAGGTCCAGGTGGAGGCCCACCGGGGCCCCTTCGCCCGGGCCCTCTTGGACCTCGAGGTAAAGCCTTGCCCTCCCCGTCCGCACCCAAAGCCCCACCCGGGGCCCATAGAAAAGCCTTGCCTCCACCACCCCCTCCCCGGGCCCCCCCAAGCTTAAGGCCCAGGGGGGCAGGAGATGGGGTCTGGCGGGAAGCCCTAGGGCGTGGCTTTCTTCCGAGGAGAGCACGTTCTTGTGCCCCAGGAAGCGGGCAGTCCAGACGTCTTTGGGCTTGGCGTACACGTCTTCGGGGCGGCCTACCTGGACCAGCCTTCCCTCCCGGATGACCGCCACCCTGTGGGCCAGAAGGAAAGCCTCGCCCTGGTCGTGGGTGACCAGCAAGGTGGTCACCCGCTCTTCCCGAAGGGCCGTCCGCAGGAAAAGGAGGAGGTCTTCCCGCAGGCGAAGGTCCAAGGCTCCGAGGGGCTCGTCCAGGAGGAGGAGTCTGGGTTTGGGGGCCAGGGCTCGGGCCAGGGCCACCCTTTGCTGCTCCCCACCGGAGAGCTCTTGGGGGCGCTTGGCAGCATGCGGCAGGAGCTCCATCCGCTCTAAAAGTTCCCCTACCCGGGCTGCCCGCTTTTCCCTTGGCCAGCGGGCCTCTACCAGGCTGAAGGCGATGTTCTCCGCCACCGTGAGGTGGGGAAAGAGGGCGTAGTCTTGGAAGAGAAAGCCCACCCCGCGCCTTTCCGGGGGCAGGGAGGTTAAGTCCAGGCCTCCAAAGCGCACGTAGCCCCATTCGGGGGCAAGGAGCCCGGCGATGAGCTTGAGTACGGTACTCTTGCCACTTCCCGAGGGGCCCAAGAGGGCGAGCACTTCTCCCTCCGCGGCCTCTAAGGCGAGGACCAGCCGGAAACCGGGGAAGGCCTTGCTCAGTTCCAGCGCCAGCATCTTTACCATTAAAAGCCACTCCGGGGCCTTTGGCCCCGGAGTTTCCACCGCCCAAGGTCCTACCGCAGACCGATCCTCCGGCGTTCCTCCAGCACCTGCTGGGGGGTGCGGCGGCCCTTGTCCCGCACCGCCTTCACCTCGGCGGCGGTGAAGGGACGCCAGCCCTGGACCCGCTGGTGGTCGCCCCAGGCGGTGGCGATGTGGTTGAGGACGGCGGCGATCTGCTCGTCCGTCCACTGGTTGTAAGCGGGCATGACCCCGTTGTAGCGCACTCCTTGGACCTCTATCTGCCCCTGGAGCCCCCAGAGCAGCACCAGGATCAGAAACTCCCGCCCGTTTTCCTTGCCGAGGATCTCCGCCATGTGGCCCGCCAGAGGGGGGAAGGCTCCCCGCACCCCTTGGCCGTTGGCCTGGTGGCAGCCCGCGCACTGCTGGTAAAGCTGGGCCCCCTGCTGCTGCGCCAGGGCCAGGCCGCCGAGAAGGAGAAGGGTTACGAGCGCTCGCTTCATCTTTACCCTCCGGGGTATAGGGTAGCCCCTGCCTACTCCCCCGTCAAGGGTCTGGGCTTTAAGGAGCCTTTAGGTAGGCTGCTGGCCGGCTCAGGGGGTTGGGCAGCGGGGTAATAAGGATAGCCTCATGGGTATTTGGTGAGGAAGGGAACAAAGAGGGTGGCCTCAAGACTTGATTTCTCCCCCTCAGCTTGCTAAGGTACAAATGTCCTTGGGTGTACCCAGGTGGTGTAAAATATGTACGCATACCGGGTAACTTGGACGCTGGTTCTCCTGAGCACGGCCCTGGCGGGGGCGAACTTCTCCCGATGGTATCCCTACGTGGAAGCCTTGCACCTGGCCCAGGCTCACGGGCGCATGGTCATGGTCTACTTCCACAGCCCCCACTGCCCCTACTGCGAGCAGATGAACACCTTCGTCCTTTCGGACCCGGCGGTGACCCAGCTTCTGGAGGAGCGTTATGTGGTAGCTTCGGTGAGCACCGCCACCCGGGAGGGGCAGGACCTGGCCCGGCGGCTCCGGGCGCCGGGCGTTCCCACCTTTGTCTTCCTCGTCCCCCACCAGGGGACGTGGGAAGAGGTGGGCCGGCTTTTCGGCAGCCGGCCCCGGGCGCAGTTCCTGGAGGAGCTGCGCCGGATGTGCGCCAAGGGAGGTGTGTGTGAATAGGCGAGCGTTTTTGAGAAGCACCGGTGTGGCCCTTGGGGCCCTGGCCCTGGCGGGACTGCCCGTGCGGGCCCAGGCCCTGGAGGGCGAGGATCTGGCCAACCTGGAGAAGGCCCTGCAGGAGGCTTTGGGCAAGGGCTTCCGGGACCTCACCCCTTCGAACCTGGTGCGGCTCACCATGCCCTCCATCGCGGAGAGCGGGGCCAACGTGCCCGCGGAGGTGGAGGTCGAGCTCCCCTCGGCCCAGGTGAAGGCCATCCACCTCTTCGCCGACAAGAACCCCACCCCGCGCCTGGCCAGCTTCATGCCCATGAAGGCCCTGCCCGCCTACGCCACCCGGGTGCGGCTGGCGGAGACCAGCGCGGTGCGGGCGGTGGTGGAGACGGCGGACGGGAGGTTGCTTCTCGCCTCGGCCAGCACCCGCGTGACCGTGGGGGGCTGCGGCTAGGAAGGAGGTGAGCCATGGCCATTCGTGTGATCGTACGGCTTAACCCGGCTAGGCCCAAGGCGGGGGAGGAGTTCCGGCTCCAGGCGGTGGCCCAGCACCCCAACCACCCGGGCACCACCCGGGACGCCCAGGGCAACCTGATCCCCGCCAACTACATCAACCTGGTGGAGGTGCTCTTCGAGGGGGAGAAGGTGGCCGAGGCTCGTCCCGGCCCCTCCACCAGCGCCAACCCCCTCTACGGCTTCAAGTTCAGGGCGGAGAGGCCGGGGACCTTTACCGTGAGGCTTAGGGATCTCAGCGGGGATACGGGGGAAGGCACGACCAGGCTGGAGTTGGCCTAAAGGGAGGCGCCCGGTCCGCCGGGCGCCCTTATGGAGGTGGGTTATGCCATCCCGTGCCGCTTTTCCCTGGATGGTCCTGGCGGCGGCCCTCGCCCTGGTCGCCGCCTTGGCCCAGGAGTTCGCCGATCCCCGGGAAGAGGCCAGGAGGCAGAAACAGCTCCTCCTGGAGACCGCAGGCATCCTGCCCACGGAGCTCATCGTGGAGGAGGGCCGGGATCTCTTTTACCGCCGGGGGCCCAGCGGGAAGACCATGGAGGCCTGCGACTTCGGTTTGGGCCCAGGGGTGCTGGAGGGGGCCGCGGCCCGGCTTCCCCGCTACTTCCTGGACACCAACCGGGTGGAGGATCTGGACAGCCGCATCCTCACCTGCATGACCCGGGTCCAGGGTTTCCGGCCGGAGCAGGTACGGCGCTCCGAGGTGGTGGCCCTGGCCTTCTACATCGCCAGCTACTCCACGGGCAAGCCCATCCAGGTGCGCCTCCTCTTCCCCCAGGAGCGGGAGCTTTACGCCCTGGGCGAAAGGCTCTTCTACGCCCGCTCCGGCGCCCGGGACATGGGCTGCGCCACCTGCCACGTGACCTACGTGGGCCGCCGCGCCGGGGTCCTGCCCTATGCCGACGTCCTGGGGAAGGACAAGTCCTGGACCAACTGGCCCGCCTACCGCTACTCCAACGACCAGGCCTGGACCATGCAGGACCGCATCCGCGCCTGCTACACGGTGATCGGCCACCCGGGGCCGGAGCTGTACTCCCTGCCCATTTTGGCCTTGCAGCTTTTCATGGCCTACCACGCCAACGGGGTGGTGGTGGAGGAGTGGCCGGCCTTCGTGCGGTGAGGAGGAGGCGTGAAAAAGGTACCCTTTGCCCTTCTTTTGGCCCTGCCCGCCCTCTACCTGGCTCTTGCCGGGCTTTCCGCCCTGGCCCAGCGCTACCTGAACGAACGGGAGCTGGAGGCGGTGCGGACCGCGGGGCGGGCCTACTGGGAGGCCTTCGCCAACCAGCGGCCTGACCAGGCCCTCTGCTCCCTCCACAGAAACCGCCTGCCCCCGGAGGCCTTAGGGGAGTTTTTGGCGGAGCAGCGGGCCCTGATC
>NZ_SIJL01000014.1 GCF_004307015.1 Thermus thermamylovorans | reverse complement strand
TCACATGTGTCTGTCCAGGTTCAAATATCAAGGTAAAAGCCCCGGCCAGGCCCAGGCAAAGGATACCCCACAGGGAACCCTTATCCCCCCGCAGGGCGGCGGGCGATGGCGCCCCGCCCCCAGAGTTGGGGGTGTGGGCCATGAGCTCCCTGGGCACGGTCCATGTTGGCCGGGCGTTCGCCCGCGCCCTTTGGGGTGGCCCTTGCCTGGGGGCTGGGGAGCGGTGGTCGAGGCCCGGTGCCAGCTGGGTTTGCCCGGGTCTGACGGCCGCCTGGGTCGCCCACTAATTCGCGAAAGGTACATTTCGCGCACGTATAATGGTCCCGTGCGCGCCGACCATCCCTCGCCCGCAATATGGAAAACCATCGGCATTAAAAGGCCCGATAAGGCCCTTGTGGACCTGGCCCCCTACGCGGAGTACCTGCTCCTGGAGCGGGGCTACTCCCCGAGGGGGATCCGCCGCTACCTCCAGGACCTGGCCTTCTGGTTTCGTTCCCTCGAGGCCCAGTCCATCCCCCCAGGCCCCGAGGCGGTCAGGGCCCTCCTGCTTCAGGAGCGCTGGGCGGCGAGGCGGGTGCAGGGCTTCCTGGCCGCCCTCAGGAGCTACTACCGCTACCTGGCCCAGGTGCGGGGCGAGCCCGTGGAAGACCCCACGGAGGGCATCGGCCGCCCCAAGGCGGGCCGCAGGCTTCCCCTGCACCCGAGCCCCGAGGAGCTCCGGCGCTTCCTCGAGGCCTTCCGGGAGGAAAAGGAGGCCAAGCTCCTCACCGCCCTGGCCCGCTTTCTCTACGGAACGGGCTTGCGCATCTCCGAAGCCCTTTCCCTGAAGGGCCGCAACGTGGTCTTGGAGAAGGGCTCGCCCGCGGCGGTGCGGGTGGTGGGCAAGGGCAACAAGGAGCGCCTGGTGCCCCTTTCCCGGACCGCCCGGGAGGCGCTGAAGGAGCTGGGGCTACCCCAAGGCCATGTGCCGATCTTCACCTTCTCCCAGGGGAAGCGGAAGGGGCGGGTGCCTTCCGCCCGCTACGTGGAAGCCCGGTTCCGCGAGGCCGCCCTACGGGCCGGCCTGGACCCCCGCCGCCTCACCCCCCACAAGCTGCGCCACGCCTACGCCACCTCCCTGGTGGAAAGCGGCGTGGAGCTGGACGCGGTGAAGGACCTCTTGGGCCACGAGTCCATCGCCACCACCCAGATCTACCTGCACGCCTCCCGGGAGCGGCTCAAGGAGGCAGCCTCGAGGCTCCCCGACCTCTGACCCCGGACCCGGAAGCGGGAACCCTTTAATGGTGACGCGGGACACTTGTCCCTTCCCCTCGTTTGTGCTAACCTAACAAACGACCGTTAGCCATGGAGCGCCGGGACGAGATCCTCCACATAGCAGGCCAGCTTTTCAGCCAGCGGGGCTACCACGCCACCAGCATGCGGGAGCTGGCCCGGCACCTGAACCTCCAGGGGGGAAGCCTCTACGCCCACATCGCCTCCAAGGAGGAGCTCCTCATCGAGGTGGTGCGCCAGGCGGCGGCCCGCTTCCTGGGGGTGCTAGAGGGCCTCGAGGGCGACCCCGTGGCCAAGATACGGGCCCTGGTCAGAGGCCACCTCCGGGTCATTGCCGAGGAGCTTCCCCGGGCCACGGTCTTCTTCCACGAGTGGAAGCACCTCTCCCCCCCCTTCCTCAAAGAGGCCAGGGCCTTAAGGCGCCGCTACGAGGAGGGGGTGCAGGGGGTGGTCCAGGAGGGGGTGGACAAGGGGGTCTTCCGGACGGAAAGCGCGCGCCTCGCCACCCTTTTCCTCCTTTCCGCCCTCAACTGGACCTACCAGTGGTACCGCCCCGAAGGCCCTTTGTCCCTGGAAGAGATCTCGGAGCAGTACGCCAGGCTGGTCCTTAGGGCCCTTGGCGTCTGGGAAGGAGGCGAGGATGGTGAGGCTTAGGATCGGCCACCCGGAAGACCCAGACTACGGGGAGAGGCTGGCGGAGTTCGAGGCCCGCATCGCCCGGGGGGAGAAGATCGAGCCCGGGGACTGGATGCCCGCGGAGTACCGCCGCCAGCTCATCCGCATGATCTCCCAGCACGCCCACAGCGAGTGGGTGGGGATGCTCCCAGAAGGGGCCTGGATCACCCGGGCCCCCTCCCTGAGGCGCAAGCTTATCCTCCTGGCCAAGGTGCAAGACGAGGCGGGCCACGGCCAGTACCTCTACCACGCCGCGGAAACCCTGGGGGTGAGCCGGGAGGAGATGGTGGCGGCCCTTTTGGAGGGCCGGGCTAAGTACTCCAACATCTTCAACTACCCCACCCTCACCTGGGCAGACATCGGCATCATCGGCTGGCTGGTGGACGGTATGGCCATCAAAAACCAGACCATGCTGGCCCAGTGCTCCTACGGGCCCTACTCCCGGGCCATGGTGCGCATCTGCGCCGAGGAGACCTTCCACCACAAGCAGGGGAAGGAGGCGGTCCTCCTCTACGCCAAGGGCTCCCCCAAGCAGCGAAGGATGGTGCAGGACGCCCTGAACCGCTGGTGGTGGCCCACCCTGATGATGGCGGGGCCCCACGACAGCGACTCCCCCCACTCCCCCCTCCTCCTCCGCTGGGGCATCAAGACCAAGACCAACGACCAGATCCGCCAGGAGTTCCTGAACGAGCACGTGCCCGAGCTTTTAGAGGCGGGCCTCGTCCCCCCAGACCCGGAGCTCCGCTACGACGAGGGGACCGGGAACTGGGTCCACGGGCCCATCCCCTGGGACGAGTTCTGGAAGGTCATCAACGGGGAGGGTCCCATGAACCGCCACCGCCTTGCGGCCCGTAGGCGGGCCCACGAGGAGGGCCACTGGGTGCGGGAGGCCATGGAGGCCCACGCCCTGCGCCGCCTGGCCCAGGCCGCCGATTAGGAGGAGCGCCATGTGGGGAACGGAGTGGCCCCGGTACGAGGTCATCAAGCAGGACACTCCCAAAAGCTCGCCCCAGATGGTGGGTTCGGTGCACGCCGTGGGCCCCGAGCATGCCCTCCTGGTGGCCCGGCACGTCTTCGTGCGGCGCCCCGCCGCCTACGCCCTCTTCGTGGCCCCGGCGGAGGCCTTCTTCCACATCACCCAGGAGGGGCTTAAGGATCCTGGGGCCTTGAGGCCCGAGGAGGGCCCGGAGGAGCCCTACTGGGTCTTCGCCAAGCGGAGCCACCGCCGCAGCATGGTCTACGGGGACCTGGTGGGCCGCTTTGCCGCCAGGGGTCCCGGGGACGCCATCGCCCAGGCCCTCCTTCAGGCCCAGGGGGTGGCCTTCTGGGCGGTTCCCGAGCGCCTGGTGGCGGGCACCGAGCCCAAGGAGGAGGTGGTGGAGAGCTGGTTTGCCCCGGCCAAGGAGAAGACCTACCGGCTGCAGAGCTACTACGGCCTCATCACCGCCAAGGGAGAGGAGGTGTAGGATGTTGGACGCCTACCTGAAGGAGGCCCTGGTGGCCCGGCTCACCGCCTTGGCCGACGACGAGGTGGTCCTGGCCCAGCGCCTCGCCGAGTGGGTGGGCCACGCCCCCATCCTGGAGGAGGACATCGCCATCGCCAACCTGGCCCAGGACGAGCTGGGCCACGCCAAGCTCTGGCTGGAGCTTAAGGGGGAGCTGGATGGCTCCGACCCCGACCGCCTGGTCTTCTTCCGCGACCCCCTGGAGTACCGAAACGCCGTCCTCCTGGAGCTTCCCAGGGGGGACTGGGCCTTCACCATGGTGCGGCAGTACCTCTTCGACGCCTACGAGAACCTGTGGCTCAAGGAGGCGGCGAGGAGCGCCTACCTCCCCCTGGCCGAGGCGGCGGGCCGCATCCTAAAGGAGGAGCGCTTCCACCTCCGGCACTCGGGCCTCTGGGTGGAGCGCCTGGGCCAGGGCACGGAGGAGAGCCACCGCCGGTCCCAGGAGGCCCTGGATACCCTCTTTCCCTANGGGTGGAGCGCCTGGGCCAGGGCACGGAGGAGAGCCACCGCCGGTCCCAGGAGGCCCTGGATACCCTCTTTCCCTACACCCGCCAGCTCTTCCAGCCCCTCCCCGGGGAGGAGGCCCTGGTGGAGGCCGGGGTGGTGCCAGACCTAAGGGCCCTGGAAGGGCCCTACCTGGACGAGGTGAAGGGCTTTTTGCAAAGGGCGGGCCTTAAGCCTCCCGAAGGGGGCTACGTGCCCAAGAGCCGCCAGGAGCACACGGAGTACCTGTGGTCCCTCCTGGCGGAGATGCAGTCCGTGGCCCGCTGGGACCAGGAGGCCAAGGCGTGGTAGGGCGCTACTGGGAGGCCCTGAAGGGGGTCAAGGACCCGGAGATCCCCGTCCTGGACATCGTGGAGATGGGGATGGTCCTTTCCGTGGAAGAGGAGGGAAACCGGGTGCGGGTGGTCTTCCGCCCCACCTTCTCGGGCTGCCCCGCCCTGGCCCTCATCCGCGAGGAGATCGGCAGGGCCCTGAAGGCGGCGGGGGCGGAGGAGGTGGAGGTGGTGGAGGCCCGGACCCCCTGGAGCACGGAGGAGATGGCCGAGGAGGCCAGGGCCAAGCTGCTGGCCTACGGCATCGCCCCGCCTCTTCCCCTCCCCCTGGCCCACCAGGACCCCGCCTGCCCCCGGTGCGGGAGCCGCCAGGTGGGTCTCAAGAACGCCTTCGGGGCCACCCTGTGCAAGTCCCTCTACCAGTGCAACGCCTGCGGGGAGGTCTTCGAGGCCTTCAAGGCGGTGTGAGGGCGCCTCACCTGGACTTGGTCCGCGTGGGGGCCCGGCCAGGGGAAGGGTGTAGGCTTTGGAGGCCGGGCAGGAGAAGGGAGGAGGCCCCCGGGCTCCCAGGGGAGGGTGTGGGGGGCGGTGCCCGGAGCCTCGAGGTCTGAGGGCGGTCTGAGCGAAGGAGGCGCGGATGAAGGTCAAGAGCTATCTCATGGGCCGGTGGCGCGAAGGCGAAGGCGAGGGCGTGCCCCTCCGGGACGCGGCCACGGGGGAGGCCATAGGCTTCGTCACCTCCGAAGGGCTGCCCCTGAGGGAGGCGGTGGCCTGGGGGCGGGAGGCGGGGGGCGGGGCCCTCCTGGCCCTGGACTTCCGGGAAAGGGGCCGACGGCTCCGGGCCCTGGCCCAGTACCTTTCCGAACGCAAAGAGGAGCTCTACCGGCTTTACGCCACCACCGGAGGGACGAGGCGGGACGCCTGGTACGACGTGGATGGGGGGATCGGGGTGCTCTTCGCCTACAGCTCCCTGGCCCGGCAGCTCCCCGAGGGGAACCTCCTGCCCGAGGAGGAAAACCTGCCCCTGAGCAAGGACCATTCCTTCCAGGGCCGCCACCTCCTGGGGCCCAAGGGGGGGATCACCCTACAGGTGAACGCCTTCAACTTCCCCGTCTGGGGCCTTCTGGAGAAGTTCGCCCCCGCCTTCTTGGCCGGGGTGCCCACCCTGGCCAAGGCCGCCACCCCCACGGCCCACGTGGCCGAGGGCCTGGTGCGGCTCATGCTGGCCTCGGGCTTCCTGCCCGAAGGGAGCCTCCAGTTCGTGGCCGGGGGCCTGGGGGAGGCCCTGGAGGCCCTGGACCACCGGGACAGCCTTTACTTCACCGGCTCCAAGGCCACCGCCGACCGCCTCCGCCGCCACCCGGCCTTCCTGGAGCGGGGGGCCTTTTTCAACGCCGAGACCGACTCCCTGAACGCCGCCCTCCTGGGGGAAGAGGCCGGAGAGGAAGAGCTCCAGCGCCTGGCGGAGGAGATCGCCGCTGAGCTCACCATCAAGTCGGGGCAGCGCTGCACCGCCATCCGCCGGGTCTTCGCCCCCGAGGGGCGGCTTGAGGCCCTCCTGGAGGCCACCCGGGAGCGCCTGGCCCGCCTCCGGCTCGGGGACCCACGGGAGGAAGGGGTGGATCTCGGGCCTCTGGCCTCCCCGGGGCAGAAGGAAGAGGTGGCAAGGGCCCTGGAAGCCCTTCTGGCCGGAGGGGCCAGGGTGTACTGGCAGCACCCGGGAAGGCGGGACGGGGCCTTCTTCCCCCCCAGCCTCCTCCTGGCGGAGGACCCCTATGGGGAGGCCTTGCACCGGGTGGAGGCCTTCGGCCCCGTGGCCACCTTCTTCCCCTATGGAAACCGGGAAGAGGCCCTGCGCCTCCTCCGCCTGGGCGGGGGGATGCTGGCGGCCACCCTGGCCACTCCCGACCCCGAGGAGGCCCGCTTCTACCTCCTGGGGCTTTCCGGGGAGGTGGGCCGGCTCCACGTCCTGAACCGCTTTGATGCCCATAGCTCCACCGGCCACGGCTCCCCCCTGCCCCGCCTCCTCCACGGGGGGCCGGGGCGGGCGGGGGGCGGGGAGGAGCTCGGGGGGCTCCTCTCCGTGCGGCGCCACCTCGCCCGCCTGGCCCTGCAGGCGGACCCCAAGACCCTCCAGGCCCTCACCGGGGAGTACGCCAAGGGGGCGGAGCGTCCCACCCAGGTGCACCCCTTCCGCAAGCACTACGAGGAGCTGGAGGTGGGGGAAACCCTCCTCACCCACCGCCGCACGGTGACGGAGGCGGACATCGCCCTCTTCGCCCACCTCTCCTGGGACCACTTCTACGCCCACACCGACGAGCTGGCGGCCAAAGAGAGCCTCTTCGGCCGGCGGGTGGCCCACGGCTACTTCGTCCTCTCCGCCGCCGCCGGGCTCTTCGTGGACCCCGCCCCGGGGCCGGTCCTGGCCAACTACGGCCTCGAGGCCTTGCGCTTCACCGAGCCCGTGGGCGTGGGGGACACCCTGCAGGCCCGGCTCACGGTGCGGGCCAAACGCCCCCGGGACGAGGGGACCGGGGTGGTGGAGTGGGCGGTGGAGGTCACCAACCAGGAGGGCAAGACCGTGGCCGCCTACACCATCCTCACCCTGGTGGCCCGGAAGCCCGGCCTAAGGTGAGGGAGGGCACCTTCCCCTCGCAAAGGGAGGTATCCTGAGGGTGGAGGTACGCTATGGCCAAAGCCCTGATCCCCCTGCTCCTGGGGTTTCTCCTGCCCCTGGCCTGGGCCCAGTCGGGACCTGCCCTCTACAACCAGTACTGCGCCAGCTGCCACCAGGCGAGCGGCCAGGGCCTTCCCGGGGCCTTCCCGCCCCTGGCGGGGCATGTGCAGGAGATCCTCGCCAAAAAGGAGGGGCGGGCCTACCTGATCCAGGTGGTCCTCTTCGGGCTTCAGGGCCAGATCCGGGTCCGGGGCCAGACCTATAGCGGGGTCATGCCGGGCTGGGCCGCCCAGCTCAAGGACGACCAGGTGGCCGCCATCCTGAACCACGTGGCCACCAGCTTCGGCAACCGGCTGCCCCCGGGACAGGGGCCCTTCACCCCCCAGGAGGTGGCCCAGGAGCGGGCCAAAAGGCTCACCCCGGACCGGGTCTACGCCCTGCGCCGGGCCCTGGGGCTTTAGCCCTCCGCCAGCCCCCTGTCCGGGGCGGGCGTGGTGTACAATGGGCCCATGGCCGAGCACGAAGCGGCCTTCTGTCCCGTCTACACCGCCTTAAACCTTCTCCAGGAGAAGTGGACCCTGCACATCGTCCGCTCCCTCCTGGAGGGGCCCAAGGGTTTCAACGAGCTTTCCCGGGCCATCGGGGGGGTGAACCCCGCCACCCTCTCCCAGCGCTTGGACCATCTGGTGGCCCTCGGCGTGGTGGAGAAGCGGGTGGAGTCCTACATGCCCCCCCGGACCCGCTACCGCCTCACGGAGGCGGGCCGGGAGCTGGAGGCGGTGATCGCCGCCATCGACCGCTGGGCCCGCAAAAACCTCAAGGCCCCGGTAGGCTAGGGCCCTATTCCGCCTCCCCCGCCAGGTACTGCAGGTAGTTCTGGAGCCCCATCTGCTCCTTGAGCTCCCGCTGGGTCTCCAGCCAGTCCACGTGGGCCTCCTCGTCCTTGAGGATCTCCGCCACCAGGTCCCGGGTGCCGTTGTCCCCCAGCTGCTGGGCCAGGTTCATGGTCTCGTTGTAGCCCTTCACCGCCTGGAGCTCCCCCTCGTAGTCCTTGAAGAGGATTTCCTCCACGTTCTTGCCGATCCGGATCTCCCCGATCCGGCTTACCTCCGGGAAGCCCTCCAGGAAGAGGATGCGCTCGATGTGCCTCTCCGCGTGGCGCATCTCGGTGATGGCGTGGGCCTTGAGGTGCGCCGCCAGGGCCTTGAAGCCCCAGTTCTCCGCCATCTCCGCGTGCACCATGTACTGCAAGATGGCGGCGAGCTCCTCGGAAAGCCTTTCCTGGAGGCTTTGGATCACGTCCGGGTGGCCTTTCATAGGGAACCTCCGGGGCCCATTATACCCCCAGGGGCACCCGGCAAAGGGTGGCCCCCCGGGCCTCCAGGTGGTAGGCCTCCTCCGCCTCCCCGGGGCAGTCCTCCCGGTGGTGGGCCCCCCGGCTTTCCTCCCGCAGGAGGGCCATGCGCAGGAGGAGACGGGCGAGGAGGGCCAGGTTCCCCGCCTCCAGGTGGGGCCTTGCGGCCCGGTCCGGGGGGCTTTCCTCCAGGGGAAGCCCCTCGGCGAAGGCCAGGGCCGCCTCCAGGCCCTCCCTCCGGCGCAGCACCCCCGCTCCCTCCCCCATCCGCCGCCGGAGCCCGGGGAGAAGGGCGGGGTCCAGGGTCAGGGCGGGCAGGGGCTCCGGGGCCTTGGGAAAGGCCAGGCTGGCGAGGGCTGCCCGGGCGGCCCGCTGCCCTAGGACCAGGCCCTCCAGGAGGCTGTTGGAGGCCAAACGGTTGGCCCCGTGGAGCCCGGTGGAGGCCACCTCCCCCGCGGCGTAGAGGCCCGCGACCCCGGTGAAGCCCCAGGGGTCGGTCCTCACCCCCCCTATGGCGTAGTGGGCGGCGGGGGCCACGGGGAGGGGCTCCTTCAGGGGGTCCAGGCCCAGGGCCCGGGCCTGGGCCACCACCGTGGGGAAGCGCTCCTCCAGGCGGGGGATGGGCCTCAGGTCCAGGAAGACCCCTCCGGTGCGCAGGCCCTCCAGGAAGACCGCCCGGGCCACCACGTCCCGGGGGGCGAGCTCCGCCAGGGGGTCGTAGCGGGGCAGGAAGCGCTCCCCCAGGGCGTTCACCAGGATGGCCCCCTCTCCCCGGCAGGCCTCGCTCACCAGGGAGCCCTCGGGGAGGGCCGTGGGATGAAACTGGACGAACTCCAGGTCCCGCAGGACGGCTCCCGCCCGGTAGGCCAGGGCCATTCCGTCCCCCGTGGCCCCGGGGGGGTTGGTGGTCACGGGGAAGAGCCGCCCCAGTCCCCCGGTGGCCAGGAGGACCGCCCCGGCCCGCACCTCCAGGGGGCCCTCCGGGCCGAGGACATAGGCTCCCGCCACCCGGTCTCCTGCCACCAGGAGGCTCACCGCCAGGTGCCCTTCCAGGACCGGGCTCCTGAGGCGGGCCAGGAGGCCCCGGAGGAGGAGGAGGCCGCTCCTATCCCCTCCCAGGTGGCGCACCCGGGCCCGGGAGTGCCCCCCCTCCCGGGTGGGCTCGGGGTGGAAGGGGAGGCCCCAGGCGAGGAGGCGTTCCAGGTGCTCGGGCGCCTCTTCCAGGATGGAGCGGGCCACCCCTTCCTCCACCAGGCCCCGCCCGGCCCGCAGGGTGTCCTGGAGGTGGGCCTCCAGGTCCGCCACGTCCCGGGGGAAGGCCACCCCCCCCTGGGCCCAGGGGGTGGCGCCGGAGGGCAGGGGATCCTTGCTGAGGAGGAGGACCCGGGCCCCCTCCCCTTCCGCGGCCAAGGCGGCGTACACCCCCGCCACCCCGGCCCCCAGGATCAGAAGGTCTACGGTCAGGGTCCGCACCCCGCCCCTAGCCCACGGCCACCATGGCCTCGAGGGCCCGCCGGGCCCGCCCCGCCACCTCCTCGGGCACCCCCACCGCGTAGCGCATCTCCTTCAGGGAGAGGTAGACCTTCTCCAGGGTGATCCGCTTCATGTACTCGCAGACGGCATCGGGCTTCACCGGGACGAAGGTCTTCCCCGGGGCTTCCTTGGCGAGGCGGTGGAGGATCCCCACCTCCGTAGCCACCACGAACTCCCGGGCCTCCGCCCGCCGGGCGTAGCGCACCATGCCTTCGGTGGAGAGCATCTTGGCGTCGGGCTTGAGGTAGAGGCAGCCCGAGCCGCAGCCGCACTCGGGGTGGATGAGGAACTCCGCCCCCGGGTGGGTCTCCAGGAGGGCCTTGAGGTGCTCCTCGCGGATCCCCGCGTGCACGTGGCACTCCCCGGGGAAGAGGTGGAGCCTCCGCCCCGTCACCCGGGCCACGTGGGCCCCCAGGAACATGTCGGGCACGAAGAGGATGGGCCGGTCCTGGGGGAGGCGGGCGACCACCTCCACCGCGTTGGCGCTGGTCACGCACACGTCCGCCAGGGCCTTCACCTCGGCCCTGGTGTTCACGTAGGCCACCACGATCCCCTCGGGGTGGGCCGCCTTCCAGGCCAGGACGTCCTCCGGGCGGAGGCTGTCCGCCAGGGAGCAGCCCGCCTCCAGGTCCGGCAGGAGCACGGTCTTGTCGGGGTTGAGGATGGCGGCGGTTTCCGCCATGAAGTGCACCCCGGCGAAGACGATCACCTTGGCCGGGGTTCGCTCGGCCTCCCGGGCCAGGCCTAGGGAGTCCCCCACGAAGTCGGCCACCTCCTGCACCTCGGGGAGCTGGTAGGAGTGGGCCAGGATCACCGCCTGCCGCTCCGCCTTCAGGCGGAGCACCTCTTGGGTAAGGAGTTCCTTGTCCATGGTCTGAGCGTCCACCGGGCCGAAGCCCTTTTCCCCGAGCCCGGGCCTGCGCCTCGGGGGGCCGCGCCCGGGCCCCTACCCCCCTTTTATGGTAGCGCCCGCCGGCCCTCAGGGGTACACCACCAGCAGGGAGAGGTCCAGGGCCTTGGCGGAGTGGGTGAGGGCCCCCACGCTCACGTAGTCCACCCCGGCCTCCGCCGCCTGGCGGGCGCGCTCCGGGGTCATGTTGCCGCTGGCTTCCAGGGGCACCCGCCCCCCCGCGCGGCGCACCGCCTCCCGCAGGTCTTCCACGGAGAAGTTGTCCAGGAGGATCAGGTCCGCCCCCGCCTCCAGGGCCTCCTCCAGCTCCGCCAGGCTCGTCACCTCCACCTCCACCTTCAGGTGGTGGGGGGCCCCGGCCTTGGCCCGGCGCACCGCCTGGGCCACCCCCCCCGCCGCCCGGAGGTGGTTCTCCTTGAGGAGGATCCCGTCAAAGAGGCCGAAGCGGTGGTTCTTCCCCCCGCCCACCCGCACCGCGTACTTCTCCAGGGCCCTTAGGCCTGGGGTGGTCTTGCGGGTGTCCAGGACCTGAGTCCCCGTGCCCCTCAGGGCCTCCACGTAGCTTCGGGTGAGGGTGGCGATCCCGGAAAGGCGCCCGAGGAGGTTCAGGGCCAGCCGCTCCCCCGCCAGGATGCCCCTTAGGGGCCCCTCGAGGCGGGCCAGCTCCTGTCCCGGGGCCACCTCTGCCCCTTCCGCTACCAGCGGCGTGAAGGCCACCCGGGTGTCCGCCAAGGCGAAGACCTCCCGGGCCACGGGGAGCCCGGCCACCACCCCCTCCGCCTTGGCCAGGATCACCGCCTGGCCCCAGAGGCCCTCCGGCACCACCAGCTGGCTGGTCAGGTCCCCGTGGCCCAGATCCTCCTGGAGCCAGGCCCTCAAGGTCGCCTCCGGCACCATCGCTCCCATTGTAAGGGGGAGGGGGCAGGCCTGCGGGCCCCCGGGTTAGCCTTAGGGCATGGCCGACCGCCTGAAGGACGCCCTGAGCCCCTACCTCCGGGCCCACGCGGGGGACCCGGTGGACTGGTACCCCTACGGGGAGGAAGCCTTCCGGAGGGCCCGGGAGGAGGGCAAGCCCCTCTTCCTCTCCGTGGGCTACCACACCTGCCACTGGTGCCACGTGATGCACCGGGAGAGCTTTCAGGACCCGGAGGTGGCCGCCCTCCTCAACGCCCACTTCGTCCCCGTGAAGGTGGACCGGGAGGAGCGGCCCGACGTGGACGCCGCCTACATGCGGGCCCTGGTGAGCCTCACCGGGCAGGGGGGCTGGCCCATGAGCCTCTTCCTCACCCCCGAGGGCAAGCCCTTCTTTGGGGGCACCTACTTCCCCAAGGAGGACCGGGGGAGCCTGCCGGGCTTCAGGCGCGTCCTGTTGGCGGTGGCCCAGGCCTGGCGGGCGGAGCGGGAGGGGATCGAGCGGGAGGCGGAGCGCCTGGCCCAGGCCCTGTGGCGGAGCCTCACCCCTCCCCCAGGGCCCGTCCCCGAGGACGCGGAGGAGCGGGCCCTGGAGGCCCTGGGCCGCGCCTTCGACCCCGAATGGGGAGGGTTCCTCCCCGCCCCCAAGTTCCCCCAAGGCCCCCTCCTCCTCTACCTCCTGGCCCTCGCCTGGCGGGGCGAGGGGAGGGCCCGGGGGATGCTCCTGGGGACCCTCCGGGCCATGGCCCTGGGGGGGGTCTACGACCAGGTGGGCGGGGGGTTCCACCGCTACAGCGTGGACCGCTTCTGGCGGGTCCCCCACTTCGAGAAGATGCTCTACGACAACGCCCTCCTGGCCCGGGTCTACCTGGGGGCCCACAGGGTTTTCGGGGAGCCCCTCTTCCTGCGGGTGGCCCGGGAGACCCTGGAATGGCTCCTTGCCATGCAGGGAAGGGAAGGGGGGTTCTTCACCGCCCTGGACGCGGAAAGCGAGGGGGAGGAGGGGCGGTACTACACCTGGACCGAGGGGGAGGTGCGGGAGGCCCTGGGGGAGGACTTCCCCCTGGCCCGCCGCCTCTTCGCCCTGGGGGAGGACCTGGGGGGGCGGAGCATCCTCACCGCCTGGGGGGAGGAGGAGGTCCGGAAAGCCCTGGGGGAGGGGTTTCCCGCCTGGCGGGAGGGGGTCCGGGGGAGGCTCCTCGCCGCCCGGAGGCGTCGCCTGCCCCCGGCTTTGGACGACAAGGTCCTCGCCGACTGGTCGGCCCTGGCGGTGAGGGCCTTGGCGGAGGCGGGGAGGCTCCTTGGGGAGGCGCGGTACCTGGAGGCCGCCCGCAAGGGGGTGCGCTTCCTCCTGGGAACCATGACGCAGGGGGGGCTTCTCCGGCACGCCTGGCGGGAGGGAAGGCTAGGGGAGGAAGCCTTCCTCGCGGACCAGAGCCTCGCCAGCCTGGCCCTTTTGGAGCTCTACGCCGCCACCGGGGAGTGGCCCTACCTGGAGGAGGCCCGCCGCCTGGCGGAGGCGGCCTGGGCGGAGTTCCGGAGCAAGGGGACGGGGTCTTTCCCTCCCCTGCCCGCCCGGGAGGTGGAGGAGGGGGCCCTGCCCTCGGGGGAAAGCGCCCTGGCGGAGGCCTTCTGGCGGCTTGGGGCGGCCTTCGGGGGGGACTACCGGGAGCGGGCCGAGGCCCTCTTGGAGGAGAGGGCCTTGTGGCTGGCCCGCTACCCCCAGGCCCTTCCCGCCACCCTCTTGGCCCTGCGCCTGCTCCGGGAGGGCACGGAGTTGGCCTTGCCCCTGCCCTCGCCCCTGTGGCCGGAGGCCCGGGCCCTCTACCTCCCCCTGACCCAGGTGGCCCTGGGGCCCGCAGGGGCCCTGCCTGCCCTGGAAGGGCGGGAGCCCGGTCTGGCCTACCTCTGCGGACAAGGGGCGTGTGCCCTCCCCGCTTCCTCCCTCGAGGGCCTGGGGGCCAGGCTGGCCGGGTGGTACTCCCTGGAGGCCGTTCCTTTCTGATCGCCTCCCTGTCCTGGGCTTGGGAACGGTAGGGGATATTTCGTGCTTTTATTCACGATAAAGCAAGCTCGTGAAAACCCTCCTGGCTAAGGGGTGCCCCGGGGCCTTTGGCCACGGAGCCTGCGGCCCCCAAGCCTGACCCTGCCCTGACGAAGCCCCCCTAGGTTGGGGCCATGGACCTCCGCCTTTCCCTGGGCGCGGCCGAGGCCGCAGGACGGCTTCCCTACCTGGAGGAGCTGGGGCTCGGCCTCGAGGTCTACCTGGACCCCGCCCACCTGGAGGAGGACGACCTCTTCGGGGAGCTGGCCAGGGCCCTGCGCCGCCCCCCTTCCGCCCACCTCCCCTTCTGGAACCTGGACCTCCTCTCCCCCGACCCCGAGGTGCGGGCCCTCTCCCTGCGCCGCCTCCTCCTGGGCCTGGACCGGGCGGCGGAGCTGGGAGCCGACCGGGCGGTGTTCCACTCCGGCATCCCCCACGGGCGCACCCCAGAGGAGGCCAAGGAGCGGGGGGAGCGGCTTTCGGAGGCCTTGGCACCGGTGGTGCGGCGGGCGGAGGTCCTGGGGGTGCGCCTCCTCCTGGAGAACACCCACGAGCCGGGACCCGAGGCCCTCCGGCCGGTACTGGCGGCCTACCCCGGGCGGGTCGGGTTTTGCTTTGACGCCGCCCACGCCCGGGTCTTCAGCCAGGTGCCGGAGCCCGAGGCCTGGCTGGCCCTGGCCCCCGAACACCTCCACCTCAACGACAGCGACGGGGTCTGCGACCGCCACTGGAACCTGGGCCAGGGGGTCCTGGGCCACCCCCGCTGGCTCCCCCCCTACCTGGACCGCACCCTGGTCCTGGAGTTGCGGGAGGACCCCCTGCCCTCCCTGGCCCTCCTCCTGGAGCTGGCCGAGGGGGTGCCTGACCTTTCCCTGACCCAAGGGGGTTAGCCTCGCCTGTGGCTATGGAGCGCACCCTCGCCCGGCCCTCGAGGCGCACCCTGCGGCTTGGCCTCGAGGCCCTTCCCTTCCTCCTCCCCGCCTACGGCCTCTTCCTCCTCTTCATGATCCTCCCCGTCCTGGACGCCCTCTGGCTCTCCCTCCACCGGGAGGACCTCTTCGGCCGGGGCCGGGAGTGGGTGGGCCCGGGGAACTACCTGGAGGCCCTTTCCCGCCCCGAGTTCTGGCGGAGCGTGGGGCTTACCCTGCAGTTCGCCCTCATCGTGGCCCCCCTGGAGCTCCTCCTGGGCCTCCTTGCCGCCCTTTTGGTCTACCGGGCCTACCCGGGGGTGGCCCTCTTCCGCACCCTCTTCTTCCTCACCACCGCGGTGCCCACCGCGGTGGCCGCGGTGGCCTGGGGCTGGTTCCTGCACCCGGTGGGGGGGTACGCCAACCGCCTCCTGGTCACCCTGGGCCTTCCCCCCCAGCCCTGGCTCACCTCCCCCGAGCTCGCCCTCCCCACCCTGGCGGTGGTCACCGCCTGGGCCGGGGTGGGCTTCACCGCCATCCTCCTCACCGCGGGGCTGCAGAGCATCCCCGAGGAGGTGCTGGAGGCGGCCACCGTGGACGGGGCGGGCCCCTGGACCCGGTTCTGGCGGGTGATCCTGCCCCTCCTCTCCCCCACCCTCTTCCTGGTGGGGCTTCTGGTGGTACTGAAAAGCCTCACCGCCTTCGGCCAGATCCACCTCCTCACCCGGGGCGGGCCCATGGAAAGCTCCACCGTCTGGATCTACCGGGTCTACCAGGACGCCTTCTTCAACTTCCAGGTCCCCCTGGCGGCGGCGGAGGCCCTCCTCCTCTTCCTGGTCCTCCTCCTCCTCGCCGCCCTGCAGTTTTGGCTTCTGGGCCGGAGGGTGCACTATGCGTAAGGTAAGGAAGCTCCTCCCCACGTACCTCCTGGCCTCGGGCTACGCCCTCCTCCTCGTCCTCCCCCTCCTCACCCTCCTCTCCGCCAGCCTCCGCGCCGAGGCCGACCTCTACGCCCCAGGCCTCCTGCCCCCCAACCCCACCCTGGCCCCTTACGGGGAGGCCCTGGCCAAGTTTCCCCTGGGGCGGTTCCTGCTCAACAGCCTCCTGGTCGCCACCGCCATCACCTTGGGGGTCCTCCTCACCAGCCTCCTCGGGGCCTACGCCCTCACCCGCTTGCGCTTCCGGGGGCGGGAGCTCCTCTTCGGCCTGGCCATCGCCCTCCTCCTGGTGCCGGGAGAGGTCACCTTCCTGCCCCTTTACCTCCTGGTGGACCGCCTGGGCTGGCTGGACACCTACCTGGCCCTCACCGTCCCCTTCCTGGCGAGCCCCCTGGGGGTCTTCCTCCTGCGGCAGTTCCTCCGCACCATCCCCGAGGACTACTTCGACGCCGCCCGCATCGACGGGGCGGGGCACTTTCAGATGCTCCGCCACGTGGCCCTGCCCCTCTCCGCCCCCGCCCTGGGGGCCCTGGCCGCCCTCACCTTCATCGGGGCCTGGAACATGTACCTCTGGCCCCTGGTGGTCACCAAAAGCCGGGAGATGCAGACCGCCCAGATCGCGGTGAACTTCATCCTCAACGAGGAGGTGGCCCGGTGGAACGTGGTGGCCGCCGCGGCCATCCTCGTGCTGCTGCCCACCCTCATAGCCTTCCTGCTCGCCCAGCGGGCCTTCGTCCGGGGCATCGCCATGGGCGGGCTGAAGGGATAAGGAGGTGCCTATGCGCGGACTGGCAAAGCTATTGGCGGCGAAGGCGGCCCTCTCCCTCCTCTTTCTGGGAGGGGCAGAGGCCCAGCGGGTGACGATCGAGTTCTGGCACTCCATGGGCGGGGTCCTGGGGGAGGCCACGGAGGCCCTGGTGCAGGAGTTCAACCGCAGCCAGGACCGGGTGCTGGTGAAAAGCCAGTACGTGGGGAGCTACGACGACGGCATCAACAAGATGCTGGCCGCCCTCAGGGCCGGGCGGGGCTTCCCCCACGTGATCCAGGTCTACGACATCGGCGCCCGCATCATGGCCGACTCCGGGGCGGTGGTGCCCCTGGAGGACCTAGCCCGCCGCTACGGCTTCGACATGGACCGCTTCCTCCCCCAGCCCAAGAACTACTACACCATCGAGGGCAAGCTCTTCGGCTTCCCCTTCAACCCCTCCAACCCCATCCTCTACCTGAACTGGGCGGCCTTCCAGGAGGCGGGCCTTCCCTACCGGCCCGCCTGGAGCCTGCAGGAGCTGGAGGAGGCGGCCCGCAGGCTCACCCGGAAGGACGCCCAGGGGCGCACGGTGCGCTTTGGGCTTTCCATCCCCATCGACTCCTGGTTCGTGGAGCAGGTCTCCTACAACTCCGGGGAGTACTTCTGCAACAACGAAAACGGCCGCCGGGCCCGGGCCACGGCGGTGACCTTTGACAACGAGGCGGCGGTGGCCTTCCTGGACATGTACGCCCGCCTGGTGCGGGAGGGGGTGGCGGCCAACACCGGCAGGTCGTGGGCCGACTCCCAGAGCCTCTTCGCCCAGGGGCAGGCGGCCATCGCCGCCTACTCCACGGCGAGCCTCACCGGGGTCCTGCGCCAGGTGGGGGGGCGCTTCCCCGTGCGCACCGCCTTCTACCCCTTCCACCGGGAGCGGAACGGGGTGGCGGTGGGCGGGGCGGCCCTCTACATCCTCAAGGGCTTCCCCGAGGCGGAGACCGAGGCCAGCTGGCGCTTCGTGGAGTTCCTCCTGCGGCCTGAGGTGCAGGGCCGCTGGCACCTGGACACCGGCTACGTCCCCGTGGCCAGGGGGGCCCTGGAGCTGCCCTTCGTGCGCCAGGGGCACGTGCGCCAGCCCAACTACACCACCGCCATCCAGCAGTTCCTGACGGGCAAGGTGAACACGGCCAGCGCCGGCTGCCTCATGGGGGCCTTCCCGGAGATCCGTCAGTACGTGCAGGCGGCCTGGGAGGAGGCCCTCCGGGGCCGGCCCGCCCGGGAGGCCCTCAGGGAGGCCAAGGCCCGGGCGGACGCCGCCTTGGAGCGGTACAACCGGAGCGCGGCCGGCCGCTGAACCTACGCCCCTTCCCCCGGCAGGGGCCAGGAACCCAGGGCCCTGAGCCGGGGGGTCTTCTTGTGCTGGTGGGCCTCCATGCGGCGGAGGATGCCGTCCAGGAGGCCCACCGCCTGCTGGAGGAAGGGGCCTTGGTTGAGCATGACCACCTCCGCCCGAGCCCCCATCACCGCGTCCGCCAGCTCCGCCCGGCTGGGGGTGCCCTTCCGCACCAGGCGGTCCAGCACGTGGGTGGCCCAGACCGCAGGGGTGTGGGCCGCCTCCAGGAGCCAAAGGAGCTCCTCCCCCACCTCCGCCGCCCGCTCGGGGCCGAGCTCCACCCCCAGGTCCCCCCGGGCGATCATGGCCGCGGTGGGGAAGCGGGAGGCGGCGGCCAGGAGGGCGGGGAGGTTCTCCACCGCCTCCCGGGCCTCCAGCTTCAGCACCACCCCCGCAAGCCCTTCCGGGAGGGGGGCCAGGTCCTCCCGGGTGCGCACGAAGGAGAGGCCCACCAGGGCCCCCACCTCCTGGGCCAGGGCCAGCACCCGCCGGTCCCGGGCCCCCAGGTAGGGGGCCCCGGGGGCCAGGGGGGCGTTCAGGGCCCGGCCCGTCTTCAGCCTGAAGCCCTTGGGGGGGGCGAAGGCCACCCGGAGGAGGAAGCCGTAGGGGGTGGGCTCCAGGACCTCCGCCACCAGCCGCCCCTCGTCCAGGGAGAGGCGGTCCCCTTCCCGGAGGGCGAGGAGCCCGGGACGGTCGGGGGCGAGGGCGGGTAGCCCGGGAGGGGCCTCGCCCCTGAGCTCCAGGGCCAGGAGGTCTTCGGTCCGCACCCGGGCCGGCTCCCGGACCAGGGCCCGGAGCCTGGGCCCCTCGAGGTCCAGGAGGAGGGGCAGGGGCCCGCCCAGGGCCTCTCCGGCCTCCCGCAGGGCCCCCAGAAAGGAGGACCAGGCCTCCTCGGGGAGCTTGCCCAGGTTGAGCCGCACCGCGTCCATCCCCGCCCGGTGGAGGGCCAGGATGGCCTCCGGCGAGGCCGCCTCCTCCGGCAGGGTGACCAGGACCCGCACCGTCCGCCCGGGGCGGGGGGGGCCGAAGAGGGCCTCGGTCCGGGCCTCCAGAAGCCTCTCCCCGGCGAAGAAGGCCTCCGGGTCCTGCCCCCCGGGGTAGGGCGCCTCCCCCGCCAGGGAGGCCAGGGCAGCCTCCAGGGCCCGCAGGGTCTCCGCCACCCGGCTCTCCAGCCGCCCCAAGGAGGAGAGGCCATGGGGCATCAGGGCCCGCTGCAGGGGCCTGAGCTCCCGCCGCCGCAGGGCCAGGTAGCGGGCCAGGTTGTGGAGGGAAGGGGGGTAAGGGGGGCTCAGGCCCCAGGCCGCCAGGTGGCGGAGGGCCTCCCCCTCCACGGCCTGCCGTAGGGCCCGAACCTCCGCCAAGAGGGCCGCGGGATCCATAGGCTCCAGCCTCTCCCCCCCATGTCAGCGCCGTGTCAAGCGCCCCTGACCCTCCCCTGACACCCAGGGCTTAGCCTGGGGGCATGCGGATCCTGGTGACCAACGACGACGGCATCTTCAGCCCCGGCCTCTGGGCCCTGGCGGAGGCGGCGGGCCGCTTCGGGGAGGTGTTCGTGGCCGCCCCGGAGGCGGAGCAGAGCGCCACCGGCCACGCCATCACCATCGCCCACCCCGTGCGGGCCTACCCCCACCCCTCCCCCCTTCCCGGCCCCCACTTCCCCGCCTACCGGGTGCGGGGCACCCCCGCGGACTGCGTGGCCCTGGGCCTGCACCTCTTCGGGCCCATCCACCTGGTCCTCTCCGGGGTGAACCTGGGGAGCAACCTGGGCCACGAGATCTGGCACTCGGGCACCGTGGCCGCCGCCAAGCAGGGCAGGCTCTTCGGCCTGCCCGCCGCCGCCTTCAGCGTGCCCCTGAACGGCACCACCCCCGACTTCGACCTCCTCAAGCCCTGGATCGTGCGCACCCTGGAGACCCTCCTGCGCCTGGAAAAGCCCTTCCTGGTGAACGTCAACCTGCCCCAGCGGCCCAAGGGCTTCCTCTGGACCCGGCAGTCCGTGCGCCCCTACGAGGGGGTGGTGGTGCCGGGGGAGGACCCCATGGGCCGTCCCCTCTACTGGTTCGCCGCCAGACCCCTCAGGGAGGCGGAGGAGGGCACGGACCGCTGGGCGGTGGAACAGGGCTTCATCGCCGCCACCCCCCTGAGGCTGGACCTCACGGACGAGGGGAGGCTCCAGCCCGCCCTGGCCCATGATTAGCGTCCTCATCCCCACCAAGGGCCGCCCGGGGATGCTCCGGGAGGCCCTGCGCTCCCTCCAGGGGCAGACCTTTTCCCACTGGGAGGCGGTGGTGGCCGAGGACGGGGAGGGGGAGGGCCTGGAGGTGGTGCGGGCCCTCAAGGACCCCCGGGTGCGGGGCCTGCGGAACGCGGGCCGGGGGCAGGTGGAGGCCCGGCGCACCGCCCTGGAGGCGGCCCAAGGGGAGGCGGTCCTCTTCCTGGACGACGACGACCTCCTCCTGGACCCCGCTTACCTGCACCGGGCCTGGCGGGCCCTGGCCCAGGGGGCGGGGGTGGCCTACGGGGAGGGGGTCTTGCTCCTGGCGGACCGGGAGATCCCCTTCGCCCCCGGGGAGGTGGGCCCTTGGCTCCTGAGGGACAACCGTCTCCTGGCCTCGGGGACGGCCCTCGGGAAGAAGGCCCTCCGGGAGCTCGGGGGCCTGGACCCGGCCATGGGGGACTACTGGGACTGGGACCTGTGGCTTAGGGCCTACCGGGCGGGCCTCCCCTTCCGCTACCTCAAGGGGCGGGGGGTAGGGGTGCGGGTGCACGGGGGGAACGGGAGCTACGGGGCCCGGCGGGAGGAGCGGGCCCGCTTTCTGGAGCGCCTGCGGGCCAAGCACGGCCTCGAGCCCATACCCCTTAAGGACCACCTGCAGCTGGCCCTGGAAAGTAGCCCTGGCTATTGACAAGGAGCATACCGTACCCGCCTATACTATAAGGAGCCCCAAGGACCAACGTCCCGGGGCGGGAGGTGAGAGCATGAAGAAGCCTATCCTGGCCCTGTTGCTGTCGGGTTTGGCGGTGGCCGCAAGCGGGGCCGCCTCGGCCCAGGGCCTCACCCTGGGGGAGCACTACGCCCTCCGGGCCTATACCGGCAAGGCCTTCGGCCAGGTGATGGCGGGGCCTCTGGGCTTTAGGAGCGTCCACGTCCTCACCAACACCACCTCCATCTGCGCCGCCCTGGTGGGGGCCATCGGGGCGGGGTACCTGGACCTGGAGGGCACCCGCCGCCTGCAGGTAACCGCCCTGGCCGCCCCGGAGGAGGTGGGGCCCCTCACCCCCAGGGAGGAGGCCGTGGCCCTGATCTTCGGCGGCCAGGCAACCGCCGAGACCAACTACGCCCTCACCAAAAACGCCCTGCGCTCCCTGGCCCAGGCCAACTACGGCGGGGCCATCTTCTTCCACCTCCGGGTCTGGGCCCCGGGTTTCGTGGCCCGCGCCGCCCAGGAGGACCCGGCCATCGCCCGCTACCTGGCCGCCAAGGAGAACCTCTTCGCGGTGACCGCGGACCTCAACGCCAAGGTGGTGCGGCTGTGGCAGGTGTCCGTGCGGGAGGGGCGGCAGGCCACGGTCCGGGAGCTCGGCACCGTGGCCCTGAACCCGGTCTGGGAGGACCTGCTGCGCCGTTCCCTCTAGGCGTGGTCTGAGGCCAGGCCGAGGTGCCCCCACACCTCGGCCAAGCCTTTTTGCCGCTTCGCCTCCAGCCTCTCCCGCAGGGCCGCCGCCTCGGGATCCTGGGCCTGGGCCAGGTAGGCGACGAGGAGCCCCAGGAGGACGTCCAGGTCTTGCAGGCCCCCCAGGACCTCCTGCAGGGCCTTCTCCCGCTTGGCGGGGAGGCCCAGGAACTCCTTGGCGTAGCGCACCCGCCTCAGGGCGCGGCGGTAGGCGTGCAGGGCCTCGAGACTGGGCTCCCGCCCTAGCCCCGCCAAACGGGCCTCGGCCCGGGCCACCAGGCGCTCCAGGCTTTTTTCCGCCACCCCCGCATCCAGGGGGGGAAGGACGGCCAGGGCCCGCAGGAGGGCCTCCGTCCAGGGAGAGGCCAGCAGGCCGGGAAGGTTCGCCCGCGCCAGCCTTAGCTCCTCCGCCAGGTGGGCGCGGAAGCCAGGGGGCAGGGCCGAGGGGCCGGTGAGGGCCACCTCCAGATCCCTGACCCGCCCCGCCCCCCGCACCAGGCGGCGGAGGTCGTCCTGCAGGAGCCGCCAGCCCAGGAGGTCCAGGTAGACCCTAAGCCGCCTGCCCGCCACCCGCACCTGGTGGACCCCCTCGGGGTCCTCCCCGGAGAGGGCCAAGGGGATGTGGGCCCGCAGGTGGGCCACCCACTCCCCCACCCCCCTCATAGGCGGAAGACCTTGGGCGGGAAGAGGGCCCGGAGGAGCATGCCGCCGGGCCGGGGCTCCCCCTCCAGCCAGGCCACCCCGCCCTTTTTGAGGAGGAAGCGGCCCTCGAGGCTCCCCCGGGCGGACTCCCCCAAAAAGTCCCCCAGGAGGAGCCAGGCGAGGAGCGCCGAGAGGTAGGGCTCGTGCCCCACCAGGGCCACCCGGCCCTCCTTGGGGATCTCCCCCAGCAGGGCCTCGGAGGGGGGGGCCGCCAGGTGGGGGCTCACCCGGCTTTCCCCCTCCAGGAGGTCCGCCAGCATCTCCGCCGTCTCCAGCGCCCGCCGCTTGGGACTGGTGAGGAGGAGGTCCAGCCGCACCCCCAAGGCGGCAAGGCCCCGCACCACCTGGCGGAAGCGCCGGGAGCCTTTGGGGGAAAGGGGGCGGGCGTCGTCAGCCCCCTCCCCTTCCCCTTCAGGAGGAAGGGCGATGGCGTGGCGCACCAGAAGGAGCTCCATGGCCCGATTTTACGGGAAAAGGACCCCGAGGCCCCCTCGAACCCCAGGTCCGGGGCAATGGCCGCGCCCGCCTCCCCGCAAGCGCCCCCAGGCGGACGAGGCCGGCAAGGGGGCGGTGGGAAAGGGCCGGGCGGACCCGAGGGGCCCGCCCGGGAAGGAGGAGCCAGGGGAGTCTAGGCCCAGACGTCCTCGGGGTGGCGCATCCCCACGGGCCGGGCCTTGAGAATCTCCAGGGCCTCCTCCTCGCTCATGACCGGGTTCTGGTAGCGGATCCCCAGGGCCTCCCCCATGAGGCGGAAGACGTGGGTGTTGTCCAGAAGGCCCAGCTGGAGGAAGCGCAGGCCCTGGCCGTAGAGGAGGAGGATCACCGGGGTGGCGGTGTGCTGGCCGGAGTTCCAGCCGATGTTGGGCCGGTCGGGGCGGCGGGCGTCCCGCTGGGCCATGGCCCAGGCCATGGTGTTGGCGGGCTGGATGCCGAAGCGCACCCCTTCGGGCCAGAACACCCGCTCCCTCACCGCCCGCACCACCCGCTCCGCCTCCTCGTCGGTAAGGGCCACGCCCTTGAGGGCGCGGAAGGTCTCCTTGACCTGGGCGGCGTCGGGGCTACCCCCGAGGGCCCGGCCCATGAACTCGAAACTGGCCCGCTCCCGCTCCAGGAGGTCGATGCCCAGGGAGCTCTCCAGGTAGCTGCGGCCCGTGCCGTACAGGGCCCCCGTACCGCAGGCGTGGTCGGAAACCAGGATGAGGAGGGTGTCCGGGTGGCGGTCCACGAAGGCGGTGAGGGCCTCCAGGGCCTCGTCGGCGGCCAGGGTGTCCCAGAGGGTGGCGGCGGCGTCGTTCAGGTGGTTGGCGTGGTCGATCCGCCCCGCCTCTACCTGGAGCACGAACCCGTTCCGGTGGGCGGCGAGCCGGGGCAGAGCCGCCTGCACCATCTCCTTGAGGCTCGGCACCCGCACCCCCTGGAAGCGGCGGTCGATCTCATAGGGCACGTGGCCCTCGGAAAAAACGCCCAGGAGCTTGCTGGCGTTGCTGCGGGCCAGCTCCTCCGGGGTCCGCACCACCCCGTAGCCCGCCTGGGCGAAGGCCGCGTACAGGTCCTTCCTGTCCTGCCGCCTTTCTGGGTTGAAGAAGCGGTCCCCACCCCCCAGGTAGACCTCGGCCCCGAAGGCCAGGTACTGCTCGGCGATCTGGGCCTCGGCGTTGCGGTCGGGGTTGGAGACCGCGAAGCTCGCCGGGGTGGCGTGGGTGATGGTCGTGGTGGTCACCAGGCCCACCGCCTTCCCCGCCTCCTTGGCGGCGGCGAAGAAGGGCCTCAGGGGGCTGCCGTCCGCGTGAACCGCCACCCCCCCGTTCACCGTCTTCACCCCGGTGGAGAGGGCGTTCCCCGCGGCGCTGGACTCGGTGACGTAGCTGGTGAGGCTGTAGGTGTTGATGAGCCCGTTGGGGTAGCGGGCCAGGAGCCGCTCCAGGGCCAGGGTGCGGCCCAGGCGCCTCCGGGCGTAGGCCTGGGCGATGGCGTAGTCCTCCCAGCCGAAGCCATCGTAGACGTAGACGATCAGGTTGCGGTACCGCCGCCCCAGGCCGGGCTGGTTTTGCGGCGCCCCCTGGGCCTGGACCCGGGGCATGAGGGCCAGGGCCCCCGCGGCCAGGCTCCCCTTCAGCAGATCCCTGCGCTTCATCCACCCTCACCTCCACCCCCAGGCTGGCACGGGCCTGTCATGGGGCCGTCAGGGTCTCCCTAAGGCCGGGCGGGGCCCGAGACCTCCTCCTCGGACACGGGGGAAAGGCCGGGCCCCAGGGCGGCCCGCAGGTAGGAGATCACCGCGGCCAGCTCCCTGGGGGTGAACTCCGCCCCCACGGGGGGCATGTAGGGCTCCCGCCCCCCGAGGATCACCTCCCTCAGCCCGGCCACGCTCCCCAGGCGGGGGTTTTGCCGTAGCGCCGGGCCGATCCCCCCCTCTCCCCCCGGCCCGTGGCAGGCGGCGCAGGCCCTGAGGTAGAGGGCCCGCCCTTCCTCCAAAAGGGGGTCCTTCTCCCCGGCATCCCGGGCGGCGAGGATCCCCAGGGCCCCGAGGAGGAAAACCCCCAGCCAAACCCATCGCTCAAACCCCATAGTTCCATGGCACACCGCCCCTGTCAGGGAGCGGTCAGGGGGCTAGGGGGGAAGGCGGGCGTGGGCCCCGGGGAGCGGGAAGGCCGGGCGCGGGGCCAAAGGCCCCGGTGAGGGGGGGAGGGGAAGGGGGGCAGGGGGTGGCAAAGGGGGGCGCACCCTTCCCCGCTGCCCCCTGCCCGGCCACGCCCCCCTCCGGGGTGGGGCGGCGTCACCCCTCGCAGGCCCGGCAGGCGAGGAGGAGGTCCCGGCTGTAGGCCTGGGCGGCGCTGGCGCTGAACTGGTAGTAGAGGCTTTTCAGGCCGCTTCGCCAGGCGTGGAGGACGAGCTCGTTCACGTCCTTGGCCGGGGCCTCGGGGTGGACCACCAGGTTGAGGGACTGGCCCTGGTCGATGTGCCGCTGCCGCCCCGCGGCCAGGTTCACCAGGGTCTTTTGGGACACCTCGGCGAAGGTCTTGAAGACCGCCTTCTCCTCGTCGCTGAGGAAGTCCAGGTGCTGGACGGAGCCGTTGTGCTCCAGGATGCTCCGCCACACCCTCTCCTCGTCCTTGCCCTTGGCCCGGAGGAGCTCCTCCAGGAAGGGGTTCTTGAAGGGGACACGGGCCTTCTGCAGGTCCTTCAGGTAGTAGTTGCTGGTGTAGGGCTCGATGGAGGGGGAGACCTGCCCCAGGATGAAGGAGCTGCTCTTGGTGGGGGCCACGGCCAGGAGGGTGGCGTTGCGGCGCTCCATGATCTCGGCCAGCTCGTCCTCGGGGTGGCGCGCCCTTAGCCAGCGGGAGGCCTCCTCGGCCTTCTCGCGGATGGTTTTGAAGATGAGGTTGTTGAGGTGGATGGCCTCCGGGCTCTCCAGGGGGATGCCCTGGGACTGCAGGTAGCTGTGCCACCCCAAAACCCCAAGGCCAATGGCCCGGTAGCGCCGGGCGAAGCGCACCGCCCGCTCCAGGTAGGGGATGCCCTCCGCCTTCCCGATGAAGTCGTCCAGCACGGAGTCCAGGAAGAGGGTGAGGGTCTCCACCGCGTCCGTGTCCTTCCACTCGTCATAGTGGAGGAGGTTCAGGGAGGAGAGGCAGCAGACAAAGCTCTCCTCGGGGTCCGAGGGGAGCATGATCTCCGTGCAGAGGTTGGAGGCGTGGATGGTCTTACCGAGCCTTTTGAAAACCTCCGGGGCCTGGCGGTTGGCGTTGTCCCGGAAGAAGAGGTAAGGGAGGCCCACCTCCGCCCGGCTCTTGAGGACCTGGGCCCACCTTTCCCGCTTCTCCCGGTCCCCGGCGATCATGGCCTCCAGCCAGGCGTCCCCCACGGAGACGCCCCAGAAGAGGGATTGGATCTCGCTGCCCTCCCGCTGGATCCTGAGCCACTCCCCGAAGTCGGGGTGCTCTATGGGGAGGTAGGCGGCGCACTGGCCGCGGCGGGTGGAGCCCTGGTTGAAGACCTCGATGGCCCGGTCAAAGAGGCCGGCGAAGGCGAAGGAGCCGTTGCTCTCCCCGATGTCGCGGATGGGGGCCCCCCGGGGCCGGAGCTCCCCCAGGTAGACGGAGGTGCCCCCGCCCTGCTTGCTCATCATGCCGATCTCCGCCACCGCCCGCAGGATGGAGGCGGTGTCGTCCTCCACGTAGGTGCCGTAGCAGGAGATGGGAAGGCCCCGCCTGAGGCCGTAGTTGGCCCAGACCGGGGTGGCCAGGGAGTACCAGCCCCGGGCTATGTACGCCTGGAACTTCCTGGAGAACCCCTCGAGGCCCAAAAGCCTCTCTGCGTGGTCGGCGATCTCCTTCACCCGCTCCTCCACCGTGACCCCGGGGAGGAGGTAGCCCCGGCGCATGTAGAGCCGGGTCCACTCGTTGGCCCAGTACCAGGGCCGGTATTCCCTCTTGGTCTTGGTCATGCGCTCTCCTCATTGGCTTGGAACCCCGCCAGGGGGCTAGAAGAGTTCGTCCGGATCAAAGCTCTTTACCCGGCGGGCGTAGGCCACGCTCCGCTTGTGGAAGAAGTCCACCTCCTTGTCCGCCAAAAGCTCCAGGGCAAACCAGTCCGCGTCCCTCAGGACCTCCCGCTGGACGGGGAAGGGGGCGGGGAGGCCGTGGAGGCCCAGCACCTCGTTCAGGCGGGCCTTCAGGAACTCCCAGGTTTCCTCGCGGGAGAGGGCCTCGAGGTCTCCTCCCGCGAACATCCAGTCCAAAAGCGCCTCCTCCGCCTGGGCCAGCCGGACCACGAAGCCCAGGGCCTCCTCCTGGAAGCCCTCGCCGAAGAGGTCGGGCCGCTCCCCCTTGAGGATCCGCAGGAGCTCCACCCCAAAGAGGCCGTGGAGGTTCTCCTCCTTGCTGGTGGCCTCGATGGCGTTGGACACCCCCTTGTACCGCCCGGCCCGGCGGTTCAGGGCCATGAGGGCGTAGAACTGGGAGAAGAGGGAGACGTGCTCGGTGAAGGCGGAAAAGAGGAGGAGGGCCAGGGCGTATTCCCGCAAGGACCCCTTCTGGGCCCGGGCCAGCACCCCGGAGAGGAGGCGCTGGCGCTCCTTCAAGGGGGAAGCCTCCAGGGCCTCGGGGAAGAGGGGGTTCAGGTCCAGGAGGTCCAGGAGGTGGGCGTAGGCGTTGGCGTGGCGCACCTCGCTCTCCGCGAAGGTCATGCCCACCTCCGCCACCTCGGGCTTGGGGAAGACCTCGTAGGCCCGGGCCCAGAAGAGCTTCACGGCAAGCTCCACCTGGCTGATGGCCAGGAGGGCCCGCTGCACCAGGGAGCGCTCCCCTTCCTCCGCCAGGGCGTAGTCCTGGAGGTCGGAGTGGAAGCTGAACTCCGTGTGCACCCAGTAGCTGTGCCGGATGGCGTCCCGGAAGCGGAGGAGCCCCGGGTACTCGTAGGGGCGGTAGTGGGGCCTAGGGTCCGTGAGCATCACCCCTCCAAGGGGGGCACGGGCACGGGCCGCCCCGCCTCGTCCACCGCCACCAGGACGAAGCCCCCTTCCGCCGCCAGGTAGGGCTCCTTCCCCGGCTCCAGGGGCTCCACCCACATCTCCACCGCCACCCGCATGGAGGTGCGCCCC
>NZ_SIJL01000013.1 GCF_004307015.1 Thermus thermamylovorans | reverse complement strand
TGCCTGGTGGTGGAGGTGCTCTCCGAGGGCACGGAGGCCACGGACCGCCGGGAGAAGCTTTGGCGCTACCGGGAGATTCCCTCCCTCCAGGGCTACCTCCTGGTGGACAGCCGCACCCGGCGGGTGGAGGGGTACTTCCGGGGAGCGGAGGGGTGGCTTTACCGGGTCTTTGAGGGGGAAGAGGTGGAGGTGGAGGTGCCCTGCCTGGGGGTGGGGATTGCCTTGGAGGAAATCTACAGAGAAGTGCTCCAGTAGGGAGCTCTTTTAGGCCGAAGGCCTGTGGCTTGTTTGGAGGAAGCGGTAGAGGCGGAGGGTGCGCTCCACCATCCCCTCGAGGCCCCACTCCCTGCTCCACGCCCGCCCCCGCTCCGCCAGCTTTGAGGCCAGGGACGGCTCCCGCAAGACCCCTTCCAAAGCCTGGGCCAAGGCTTCGGGTTCGGGGCTTTCGGCCACCAGGGCCAGCCCTTCCGCTTTCAGCCAGGGCCCGAGCCCTGGGGTGGGGGCGCTCACCACGGGCACCTCAAAGGCGAAGGCCTCGAGGAGGACGTAGGGCAACCCCTCGTAGGCGCTGGTGAGGAGGAGGGCCTCGAGGGCGGGCAAAAGGGGCCTGGCCTCCCGCTCTCCCAAGAGGCGCGCCTTCCCGGAAAGCCCTAAGGCTTGCGCCCGCTCCTCCACCGCCTTCCGCAGGGGCCCATCCCCCACCACCAGGAGCCGGGCCTCGGGGAGCTTCTCCGAGAGGCGGGCGAAGGCCTCGAGGGCCAGGAGGGGGTCCTTCTGCAGATCCAGCCTGCCCACGAAGCCCACTGCCCGCTCCCCCGGCCCAAGCCCCAAGGCTTCCCTGGCCCTTTGCCTCTCCTCCTCCGAAGGGGGCGTCACGCCCACCCCGTTCGGCACCACCTCCACCCTCCGGTACCCCAAGGCCTTCAGGGCCTCCGCTTCCCAAGGGGACACGGCGATGGCCAGGGAGGTGAGGGGGGCGAGGAGCCTCTCGGCCAAGCCGTAGAGGAGCCTCTCCGAGGGCTTTAGGAAGGGGGAGAGGGTGACCACCCCGTGGGGGGTGTAGAGGACAGGCACCCGGAGGAGAAGCCCCAGGAGGCGGGCCAGGGCCCCGCCCTTGGAGCTGTGGCCGTGGACCAGGTGGAAAGGTCCCTCCCGACGGGCGTAGCCCAGGAGGGTGCGGAGGGCCTCCAGGTCCGAAGGGTGGGGCTTGCGGCGCATGGGCACCTCCAGGAGGCGCACTCCCGCTGCCCGCAGGCGGGGGAGGCTGGAGCGGAAAGGCTCAGAAAGGCGCAGGGGGGAGTAGGCCAGGTGGACCTCGAGGCCCCTTTGGGCTAAGCCCGAGGCCAGGTCCGCCACGTGCCGCCCCGCCCCGCCCCCGCTGGCCTCGAGGACCAGCAAAACCCGCATCAGAGCCACCCCCTCCTTCCCGGCATCCGACCCTTCAGGGCTTGCACCCAAGGGGTGGGAGCGAGGAGGAGGACCAGGTTTTTAGCGAGGCCGAGCCAGCTTTCCTTCAGCCAGGGGTCGAAGTTCTCCAGCAGGATGCGGAGGCGGGTGAGGATCTGCCGCCTCCGCCTTCTCCCGCTGATCCCCTTGGGGTTCACCAAGACCTCCACCACCTCCGCCTCCAGGTTGGCCACCCTGTGCCGCCTGGCGATTCGCCAGAAGAGTTCAAAGTCCTCCGCCGCCGGATAGCGCTCGGAGTAAAGGCCCACCTCCCGCAGGGCCGCCGTCCGCACCATGACCGCCGGGTGGAGGAAGGGGTTCCTGGCGTGCATCACCCGCCGGATCTCCCCATCCTCCGTGGGGAAGCCCTCCCGGTGGGTTTCCCGCCCCTCGGGGTCCACGAAGCGGGCCTGACCCCCCACCAGGGCGTATTCCGGGTGGGACTCCAGGAAGCGGAGCTGAGCCAGGAAGCGCCCAGGAAGGGCGGTGTCCCCCGCATCCAGGCGGGCCACGTAGGGGTAGCCCCGCTCCAGGATCCAGGCCAGGCCGCGGTTGAGGGCCTGGGTGATGCCCCGGTTCTCCTCCAGGCGCAGGAGGAAGAGCCTGTGGGGGGGTGGGGGCTCTGGAGGGGAGAGGGGTGGGCGGCTCCCGTCGTCCACCACCACCACGTCCAGGGGAACCTCCTGGGGGAGGTTGCGGAGGCTTTTTGCAAGGCCTTCTCTGTCGTTGTGGACGGGGATGAGGAGGGCCACTTTGGGGGTCATGATTTCCCCCTTTCGGGACCCTGAGCGCTTAGAAGGAAACTTTGAATACTGGCAATCAGCTGGTGTTTGATCTGAAGAACAGCTTGAGGGGATGGGTTTTCCATGCTCGCCCAGTCAATGCTTCTCGCTTCCTTGGCAAAGGAGGCCAGATCGTAGTGGCGCAACAAAGGCAGCAATCCTTCAAAGCGAGGGTCAGATAGATTCCTATGTATGAACAAGACTGGAACCCCGAATCCGAGAGCCGGTAAAGCAACGTGAAGCCGAGAAGTGATTACGGCCTCTGACGAGGCAATTACAAACAGCCTGGCCATGGCGGCTGAGAGGCGATGGTGAAGAGTTATACCTCGTGCCAGCGTAGAGCGAAGTTTGTAGTCGAGTTTCTCCAAAGACCACTTGGGTAAAAAGACCTTGATCAGCTCCTTTGCCGCTCGATAAGGGCCGAAACCGGAGAGCTTCTTTAGGGCCGAATCTAAACCAGGGCTATGGCTATTGGAAATTCGGATGGCCTGATTGGTTAGGGTGCTAGGCAGAAGCTTTTCGGCTTCTGGTTCCAGGTCAGCAATGAGAATCTGTCCCTTTATCTTTGGAACTTTAAGAAGGTTTCCCAATGTAAGCGTTAGGCACCCGGAAAAATAGGCTGGGATGCTATACTCCTCCAGAACACGTTGGGTGAAGAAATCCCTGGTGCCAATGGGCGCAAAGCGCTTAAGGTAGGCGACCCCTTCCTCGCTGAGGACCCGCTCTACTGCACTCGGAGTTAGATGGAAGGACACGAACAGGGGTTCTATGGCTTCGGAAGGTGGCCAATTTTCCGGCTTGTGGGTGAACCAGCCGTTCATGATGACTTTGACGGGGTGTGGGCTTTTGTAGAGCTGCGTGGCATCCCTATCGATAAACGCATCCACCCGCGGTAAGAACTGCATGGCTGCAAGGGATTGGATGTCGTCGCCAACGTTCGTGGTGGAATGCACCAGCAACCCGTATAGATGCGGTCTACTGAACCCTGGTTCCCTTTGTGGTACCATCGCTCCCGGAACATTACTGGTTACATGGATATCCTTGTCGTAAGCCATCCCTCTACGCCCCCGCCCTATTCTGCCAGGGTAGACGCTTTGCCCTTGCGAGATAGCCCAAACGAGCTAAAGCGATCAAAGCGGTTGTCAGTACCTCCGTCCAAGCCATACCTAGGATTCCTAGGAAATGAGCGGATAAGGAACCGATAATGACGCTTAAAAAGACAGCAAGAAGCGCAATTCCGGCTAGAGGGCGGTCCATACCGTGCGGGAGCATCCATTGGGCGCCAAGAAAATGGGCCACGGCTGAGAGGGGCAAGATAAGGCTCAAAATGCGCATGATGCCGACACCCTCTGCGTATTTTCCGCCCAAAAGTAGAGGAACCAAGGTGGGAGCGGCAAGGTAGATGACTACCGTTCCTAAAAGACCTAACCCAACCATAACCCCGAACACTTGCCGCCCTAAGGCATTGCCCCTAGAAGAATCGGTTTGGGCAAGGTAAGCCAACCGGGCGGAAAACAACCGATTGAACGGTTCCCATGCAACTGTAAGGGGTTTGACCACCCTATCCACGGCAGCGTAGAGGCCCACTTGGCCCGACGGGACAAATAAACCCAAAATGAACACGCTGGCTGTGGCTTGCAACCCTGCCGCTATCCGGAACACGAACAGGGGAAGCCCAGTTTTCAGGAGAGCGGCTCCTTCTCGGGGAGATGCTAGGCGGACACCGATTTCTCCTCTTAAGAAGAGGATACCGATGGCGCTTGCCAGCAAGGTGGCTAGGGCGTTGAGAAGAAGCGGCAGATACGCTTGGCTCGGTTCCTTCACAAAGGAGAAAATCCCGAGGGCGGACAATGCGCGAGGCAAAACCTCCAGGAAGGCCACCATGCGCACCCGCTCGAGGCCCAGGAAAAACCAGGTAGGGTTTAGGCTAAAAGCGAAAGCCCATGCGGAGGCTGCTAGTGTGAGAGCTACCTGCCCTTTGAGCATGGGGAGGCTAAAAAAGGCAAGTATGCTCAAAAAGGTTGCGGGGATTGTAAGGAGAAGCCGAGCTGTCAAGGCACTAGCCAGAAGCTGTGAGAGGAACTCTTTTTCGTTGCGGTGTTTAGACACCTCTCTTGTACCCGAAAGGGCTAGTCCATACTCTAATAGGCCCTGCAAAAACAACGACAAAGCTTGGCCTGTTGCGTAAAGTCCGAACGACTCGGGCCCAAGCACTCTGGATAGATACGGGAGGGTTAGGAGGGGGAAAAGGACGTTCGTTGCCTGAATGCTGTAAAGGCCCATCAGCTTGCGCAACATCTGGGACCGAGGTAAGCGCCTGAGCGTTTCCAACATGCCTCAACCTCTGCTTCACCAAGCGCCTTCTCGTTTTAGCAGAGTGTAAAAGGTGCGGGCCAGCAGGTACAGGTCCAGCCACACCGACCAGTTCTGCACGTAGTAGCGGTCCAGGGCCACCCGCCGCTCGTAGGGCACCCCGTTCCTGCCGGAAACCTGCCAGAGGCCCGTGAGGCCGGGCTTCACCCTCAGGTAAAGCTCCAGGGCTTCTCCGTAGCGCTCAAGCTCCTCCTCCGTCACCGGCCTCGGCCCCACCAGGCTCATCTCCCCCTTGAGGACGTTCAGGGCTTGGGGAAGCTCGTCCAGGGAGAGGCGCCTGAGCCACTTGCCCACCCGCAGCACCCTGGGGTCTTCCCGGAGCTTCCTGTCCCGCGCCCACTCCGCCTGGGCCTCCGGGTTGGCCTCCAGGTAGCGCCGCAACACCTCCTCCCCGTCTTGGCGCATGGTGCGGAACTTGAGGGCGTAGAACCGCCTTCCCCCCTGGCCCACCCGCAGGTGGCGGTAGAGGACGGGCCCAGGGTCTTCCCGCCAGAGGAGGAGGGCCACCACGGGGTAGAGGAGGAGGAAGGGCACCAGGAGGAGTACCCCGCCCACCAGGTCCAGGGCCCGCTTGAGGAGGAGGTTTCCGGGCAGGAGGAGGTTCTGGCGCACCTCGAGGGCCCCCACCCCCCCCAGGTCCCGCACCTCCGCCCAGAGGAGGCCGTGCGGCCCTGAGGGCACCACCAGCACCCTGGGGAAGCGGTGGAGGAGGGCCAAGGCCTCCTCCCCGGAGAGGCTTCCCGCCACCAGGAGGGCGTAGGCCCCTTCCGGGCGGGAGACGGGCTTCAGGCCCAGGAGGGGAGCCTCCTGAAGGAGCCTCGCCAGGGCCTCCTTGCCCTCCCCGGCCACCACCACCCCGCCCCCCCACCAGGCCTTCCGGGCGAAGAGGTGGCGGAGGAGGGCCCGCCCCAGGGGGAGGAAAAGGAGGGCCAGGGCGAAGGCCAGGAGGAAGGAGAGCCGGGAGTAAAGGGGCCCCGACTTGGAGAGGAAGGCCCCGGTGGCCAGGAGGAGGAAGCCCAAGGCGGTGGCGGTGGCCAGGCGCCGGAGTTCCTGCGCCGGGTGCAGGCCCAAGGCGGGGTAGAGCCCGAAGGCCCCGAAGAGGAGGGGAAACCCCAGGAGGGCGGGGAGGAGGCGCAGGTAGAGGAGGGGATCGATGCTTCCCCCCGTGGCCGCCCGGAAGAGGAGGGCCAGGCCCCAAGCCAGGAGGAGGGCCAGGAGGTCGGCGAGGAGGAGGGCGAGGGCGGTGAGGCCCGGCAGGGGGCGGGTCCTTACTGTGGCGTGGCGTTCCCGAAGGGTGTCCATACCGGTTGGGTTCATCATACCCAAGCCCCTGGCCCCCTTCGAACAGCTCTTTGGCTGGTGGGGTTGGGCAAGGACGGCGGACCCCAGTCCTCCTGAGTTGGGAGCGCCCCTTTGGGTTAGAATGCCCCCATGTCAGCGGTTCGGACCTGGTTTTGGCCTGCCTTTGCCCTGGTGTATCCCTTTGTGGTTTGGCCTTTCACCCCTTCCTTGGAGGGGGTGGTGCGGGCCAAGCACTTTTTCGTTCTCGGGGCCCTGCTGTTGGGCCTCTTCTTGGAGTTGACCGCTCACCCCCAGTTGCACCTGAGGGACCTCACCCGGATGCCCGCCTTCTTGCGGCGGCACCCGCCCCTTGTCCTGGCCTTGCTTCTAGCCTTCTGGATGGGCTTGTCTACCGCTTTTTCCCCCCAGCCCGAGGTGGCCCTCACCGGTTCCCTGGCGCACGGGGGCGATGGGCTCATCTGGAGCCTGATGATGGTGGGGGTGTTGGTCTTGGGCTACCTGAGGGCCCTTGCCGACCCTGGCCTAGGGGAGCGGGTGGCCTGGGCGGTTGTGGGGGGAGCCTCCCTCCTGGCCCTGGGAGCGGGGCTGGAGGTGCTCACCCAGCGGGGTCTTTACTACCCGGCAAGCCCAGGAAGCCTGCCCCTGGTGACCTTTCCCGGCAAAGGGCACCTGGCGGCCTACTTCGTCCTGGGCTTCGGGGTGGCGGCGGGGCTGTACCTGCAGGGCAAGGGGAAGGCTTGGCCTCTCCTTGTGCTTCTGGGGCTTAGCGCTTTTGCCCTGGGCCTCACCTACAACCGGGCGGGGATGGGGGGCGTTGCCTTGGCGGCGCTTCTTGTGCTTTGGAAGGCCCCCCGCAAGGGGCTTGTGGTCCTCTTGGTGGCCGCCATGGGGATAGCATCCGGCTGGAAAGCCGTGGCCCTGGCCAACCCCGGTGGAGGCCGGGAGGTGGCCAGTGCCCACACCTTCTTTACCCGCCTTTACTTCTGGAAGGCAGCGCTTGGTGGGATTGCCGAGCGGCCGCTGTTAGGATGGGGTGGAGGAGTTTTCGAATCCTACTGGGCTAGTTATTTGTCCCATGAAGACAAAACCGCCTTCGTCCGAGAAGAGTTGGGAAGGGAAGGATATACAAAAGATTACATCCTACCTCCAGGGCCTGTTGTCTTCATTCTGCACGCCAACGGAGAAACCCAAGTTCTTCGCATCTATCTTTTTCGGGCTCACAACTTTATGCTTGAGATCGCCCTTAAATGGGGTGTTCCTGGCCTTGTTCTTTTCCTGCTTATCCTGGTTTGGTCCGTTTTAGCCAGGGGAGAGTGGGCTTTGCGCTTAGGCCTCGTAGCTCTATTGCCGTATTTGTTGATGTGGTTTCTGATGGCCGAATATGAACCCAGTGCTTATTTGGTCTTAGGCCTCCTTTGTGCTAAAAACGCTTCAAGGCCTCAGGCACTTGCCCAAGGCCTTGAAGGGTAGGCCGCTGCCTATTTGATTGTTACACCCGTGGAGTCGCCTGTAATTGTAAATGTTTTGAATCCCTGTTTATGCCGGATTTGAATCGTAAAAGTCTCTGCCGCACTCGCGGGATATGCCCCGGAGACAACGTTTACATCTTGACAAGATTTTGGGTCAAAAACCCCCACACTACTTGAGTCAAATTGGTAACTGCCTGTTTGGGCATTTTCTATCCTGGAGCCTTCCGCCACCAAAGCGATCGTCCGGGCGCACTGCAGGGCGGCGGCGTCGAAGGCCCGCCTGCGGGCCCCGATGAGGTTGGGGATCAGCACCGCCGCCAGGATGGCGATGATGGCGATGACGATCAGGAGCTCAATCAGGGTGAAACCTTTTGCGTTCCGCATACCTCTATCTCCTTAAGGTTTTCCCGCGCCTTCATCTATTGCGCGGCCATGAGTGCCTTGGGCCTATTGCCGACCTGCCTCCTATACCGCGACTTCCTACCTTTCTTTAACCCCGCTCTCACCTCCCCTTGGGTTGTATTCTCAGCGCTCCCCTTGGCCCCTGTCAACCCCCCCTTTTGGGGGGTCAGCCTCAGGATGGCAGGGGGGTGTGAAAGGGGTGTGAAAGCTAGCGGCGCTCATAGGAGAGCACGCGGAAGACGGGCTTGCCCCCCCTGGGCGCAGGCATAGCCAGGGGGCGGTTGTCCCGGGGGATGCGGATGTAGACCACCTCGGCGCTCTGGCCCGCGGCGCACCCGTCCTGGTTCCCGGCGCTGGTGGTGCAGAACTCCCGGGTGATGACCGAGCCAAAGAGGACGTTCTGCTTCACGATGCGGAAGATCCCGCCCGCGTAAAGGGGAGCCATCACCTGGCTGGCCCGCTGGTAGACGTTCCCCTCGGCCACCAGGCCCAGGGCGTGGTGGGGGAAGGTGGTCTGGCCCTCGGGATCGTCGGCCAGGGCTGCGAGGCTGGGGTAGAGCCGGCCGTTCAGGTCCAGGTTGCCCCCCTGGGTGCCCTGGCGCAGCACCGCCAGGGTGGCGGTGCGGGTCACCTGCCGCTCGCCCTCCACCAGGGTGTAGGTGCGGGCCCGGTAGAGGGTGGTGTCCTCGTTGTTGCCCCGGGGCTGCTGGTTCAAGACCAGGTCAAAGCCCTCCAGGGTCACGTGGTCGAAAACCTCCAGGAGGTTGGGGGCGTTGCCGGTGCCGGGAAGGTAGCGGAACCCGCCCCGGACCACCTGGCCTGTGGGGTAGGTGATGGTGTAGCTGCAGTCCACGGCCTTGCCGCCCAGGGTGAGGGTGTGGCCTGAGCGGCTCTGGTTCAGGGCGGCCCGGCAGGCGGTGGGGTCAGGGGGCACGATGACGCTATCCAAGGGCAGGTCAGCGAGGCTAGGCCAGCTGATGACGTGCTGGCCGTTGCTGGCGAACTGGATGTGCACCCCGCGGCGCTGGGCCTCCCCCACCAGGCAGCTAGCCCAGTTGCTGTAGCTGGTCCCAGGCCTTTGGCAAGCGGGGGGCTTGATCCTCTCCCAGGAGCTTCCGGTGGCCCGGAGCTCGGGGAAGGGAGGAGGGTTGGCGAGGTCGAAGGGGCCCGTGGCTTCGGCGCAGACGCCGCGGTTGTTCTGGCACACGTCCGTTACTACCCCGGTGATGTCGTTCCCCCCCCGGCCCACGAAGACCCCCTTCACCGGGTTGTCGGGCTCGCCGATCAGGGTGCTGCCCCCCACGGCGATGCGCCCGTGCTGCACCCGCAGGCTGGCGCAGAGGTCGTTTACCTGGCGGTACTGGGGGTCCACGTAGTCCCGCGCGCTGCCGTAGCCGGTGTTGAGGTTGTAGTGGTTGAGCAGGCTGAAGTTGCCGTTGCTTTCGATCACGAAATCGTTGGGCCTGTTGGGGTCGCCGGTGATGTAGATCCCCCCCCGGATGGTGGCCCCGCCGTTCAGCCAGCGGTTGGCCTGGCCGGTACCGGCGAAGATGGCGTAGTCCAGGTAGGCGGAGGTGTCCAGTTCCAGGACGGCCTGTACCGCGGCCCGCGCCCCGGAGGAGGTGCCCTGGGAGACCAGGAGGTAACGCCTGTTGCCCCCGGGTTGGACGATCTCGCGTAGCTGGACCGTGTAGCTGCCGATGGGGTTGCCTTGGGCGTCGTACACCGGTTCTGCCACCGCCAGCTCCATGATTCCCCCTCGGAAGTAGCTGTAGTTTCCGTTCCGTTCCCAGTCAAAGCCGGCGATGGTGGAGGAGTAGCAGGCGGGGCTGCCGCCCCCGGCCTCCTCGGGGTGTCCCACCTGCTCCCGCCAGGCGATCTGCTGGAAGAGGGCGGCCTTGTACTTCTGCAAGCCGGCCTCGGCGGCGTAGAAGGCCTGCACGGAGGTGGTGTCGTTACGGGTGACCCAAAGCTCAATCTGCGTCCTGAAGAAGGTGCTGAAGGCCAGGAGGGCGATGAGGACCAGAAGGGCCAGGGTGACCACCAGGGCGATTCCTTGGGACCGCATACCTTACCTCCTATTCCGGAAGGGGCTTGAGGTTGGGCATCAGCACCTCCTGCCTCAGGGCGTAGCAGGCCCTGCCCTGGGGGCAGGTGACCTCCTGGCCGGAAACGGTGGTGAGGGTGGCGGGCCCCGCCGCCCGCATGGGGGTGAGGGAGTAGCCCACCGCCTCCACCAGGGCGGAGCGGGGGTAGGCCTCGGAACCGCAGTCCGCGGGGGTGTCCACCTCCGCCCCGTCGCTGCAAAGGTAGCGGATGTCCAGGGCCAGGATGCCCTCGGCCAGGGGCTGGAAGGAGGGACTGGGCTGGGTGCAGTCGCTCCCCGAGGAGGGGGTGGCGTTCACGTCGCTGCGGTACAGGGTGTCCCCCTGGAAGCTGTAGTCCACCCGGCGGCAGGCCTGGCTTTGCTCTCGTAGGCTGGTTACGTAGTAGAGGCTGAGGGTGTCCTTGACCCCTCCGTCCGTTCCCACCAACACCGAGCCCGCGGGCAGGATGTAAAGGGCAAAAGAGCCACCGGAAACCCAGTGGGTGGCCCCTGCCATTTGCAGGTCGGCGGTGACCACCTGCATCACCATGCGCACCCGGTCCTGGAGTTCGCTCCGGGCCTGGGTTTCCCGGGCCAGCTCCGCGGTGCTGGTGAAGTAGCGCAAGGCAAGGGCCAGCAGGGCCGCCAGGAGGCCTAGGGCCACCAGTAACTCCACCAAGGAGAAGCCGGAGGACCTCCTCACCGGCCACCTCCTGGGGGCGGGCAGGGGGCGGGCTTGTCCTGGGTGGGGGAGGGGTAGACGTCGTAGCAGGTCACCCGTCGGCCCATGGTTACCCGGGGGCCTCGGTCGTGGGTGGCGGTGACCACTATGGTCACCACCCCTTCCCCCAGGATGCCGCCTTCGCCCGCGATGCGCCACTCCACGCTCGTGCTTCCCTCCTCCTCGGTTCCCGAGCAGTCCACCGGCCGCAGGTTGGCTAGGCTTCCTGACCGGATCTCCGGGGGTGGCCTCACGGGCTCGGGACAACCGTAGTAGTAGTCCACGAAGTGGAAGGACCGCCCGGTTTCGGGGTCGTCCCGGTAGCGAGGGTCACTGGCGATCTCGCTCCAGAGGACTTCCCCGGACTTGGCCTCCAGCACCCGCACCGCCGCGGCCTTGGTGTCGGTGGCGTAGCGGCTCTGCGCTGAGGCCCTGAGGTTGGCGACCTGGCTCATGAGGAGGGCCCCGAAGGCGATGCCGATTACTGACAAAGCGATGAGAACCTCTATCAGGGTCAAGCCTTTAGCCTTCATCGCACCTCCGCCCTCCCTTGGGGGGATATCGCCACCTGTCGGGTGTAGGTGTTGGCCCGGTTGCTGAGGGTCACGGTGACCGTGTGGAAGCTAAGGGGGATGCCGCGGCTGTCAAAGGCGAAGGCCGTCTCCCCGGAGACCTGGGCCAGCCGCACCCGGGCCCACTCCCCCTGGCCAAAGGCGACCCTTTGGACCACCCTCTCCTGGATGGTCGTCCCTTCCCCGGTTTCCGGGGGGACCACCACGTAGACCACGTAGCCCCCGGCGCTTTGGGCGTTGCCGGCTTCGAACCGCAGCCCGGCGGTGGTGTTTTGGCGTATGGCTTCCAGCCGGGCCCTCGTCACCTGGGCCGCTAGGCTTTGCGCGGCTTGGTTCACGGCGATGCGGTCGGAGCGCAGGTAGCCCGTGCCCAGGGCCAGGAGAATCCCCAGGATGGCGAGGATGATGACGAGCTCTATGAGGGTCAGGCCACGGGGCTTCCTCATTCCCTTCTAAGGGTAGGCGAAAGGGGTGGGGTTCGCATCCCCCAAACGGGGGGTCTACTCCACCCGGGCCCGGCCCTGCTGGCTTATGACCACCTTGCGGGTGGAGGTACCGGAGGCGAGGGTTATGGTGCCGGTGATGGGTTTGGCGGGAACCCCCCTGGGATCGAACAGAATGGGCATATTGCCCAGGGTGCTTCGGTTGGGGTCCAGCCGTACCCGGGCCCAGCCTCCCTCCCCAAAGCGCACCACCTGTACCTCCTCCCCCGGGGTGTAGCGGCGGTCCCCGTTTCGGTCCACGAAGACCGCGTAGCCCCCAGCCCCCTCGGTGAAGACGTGGAGCCCGGCGAAGGCGTTCTGCCGGATGGCCTCCAGCCTGGCCCGGGTCACCTGGGCCGCCAGGGAGCGGGCGGCGCCCTCCAGGGCCAGGCGGTTCGGGGAGAGGAGGGGAAGGCTCAGGCCCAGCAAGACCCCCAGGAGGCCCAGCACCACCAGAAGCTCCAACAGGGTGAGGCCTTGCCTGGGCATCCGCCTGGAGTATAGCAGGGGGCTGCCCTCGCCCCAGGTGCCCCGGCGCGCGGGTATGATAGGCCCATGGGCGAGGTCTACATCGTTTCTGCGGTGCGCACCCCCATTGGCCGGTTCGGGGGGGTGCTGAAGGACGCAAGCCCGGTGGAGCTAGGGGCCCAGGCCATGCGGGCCGCCCTGGCGCGGGCGGGGGTGGAGGGGAAGGACCTGGACCTCTACGTCTTCGGGAACGTGCTCCGGGCGGGGCACGGGCAGCTCCTCCCCCGCCAGGCGGCCTTGAGGGCGGGCATCCCTAAGGAGGTGGATGGGTACCAGGTGGACATGGTCTGCGCCTCGGGGATGATGGCCGCCATGAACGCCGTGCAGTTCCTGCGCACGGGGGAGGCCCACCTGGTCCTGGCCGGGGGGGTGGAGTCCATGAGCCAGGCGGGGTTCTACCTCTCCCACCGGGCCAGGTGGGGGTACAGGTTCCTCATGGGGGCGCCGGAGGGCCTGCAGGACATCCTGCTTCGGGATGGGCTTTCCGACCCCTTTAGTGGCGAGGCCATGGGGGAGCAGGCGGAAAGGCTGGCCCAGGACTACGGGGTCACGCGCCAGGAGGTGGACGAGGCCGCCTACCATTCCCACCGGCGGGCGGCGGAGGCCACGGAGAAGGGCTTCTTCGCGGAGGAGATCGCCCCCATGGAGCTTCCCGGGAAGAAGGGGCCGGTGGTGGTGGATAAGGATGAGGGGATCCGCCCCGAGACCACCCCGGAGTCCCTGGCCGCCCTCAAGCCCGCCTTCCGCAAGGACGGCATCCTCACCGCGGGGAACGCCAGCCAGATCTCCGACGGGGCGGCGGCGCTTCTCCTCGCCTCGGAGGAGGCGGTGAGGGCCCACGGCCTTAAGCCCCTCGCCCGGGTTCTGGGCGGGGCCTGGGCCGCGGGGGAGCCCTGGCGCTTCCCCGAGGCCCCCATCCCCGCGGTCAGGCGCCTTCTGGACCGGCTTGGCATGAAGGTGGCCGACTTCGGCCTCTTTGAGAACAACGAGGCCTTCGCCCTGAACAACGTCCTCTTCCACCGCCTCCTGGGGGTGCCCTACGAACGGCTCAACGTCTTCGGGGGAGCCGTGGCCCTGGGCCACCCCATCGGGGCCAGCGGGGCCAGGATCCTGGTTACCCTGCTGAACGCCCTCAGGCAGAAGGGGGAGGAAAGGGGCCTGGCCGCCATCTGCCACGGCACCGGGGGGTCCACGGCCTTCGGGGTGGAGCTGGTTTAGGCGCCCAGCTCCTCTAGAATCTGCTCCAAGCGGGTGAGGAGGTGGGGGAGGTCCTGCTCCACGATGGCTCCCACCACCTCCATGTCCACGTCGAAGTACTCGTGGATTAAGCGGTTCCGGGTGTCGGCGATCTCCCGCCAGGGAACCTCGGGGTAGCGTTCTTTGAGCTCTTGGGACAGGCCCCTGGCGGCCTCCCCTAGGATTTCCAGGAGGCGCACCACGGCCAAGGCGGTGGTGTCCTCTGGGGGGAGGGAGGACAGGTTCTTCCCTTGCCCCAGCTCCAGGGCCCTTTGCGCCGCGTCCCGCATGTGCAGGAGCCGGACCCTATCCGAAACCCTAGGCGGCCTCATAAAGGGGATGGGCCTCCCTTAGGGCCTCCTCGCGGAAGTAGCGGCTGAGGCTCTTCGCGGTGTGGAGGTCCACCTGCCTCCCGAACAGGCGGGAGAGCTCCTCCTGCAGGCGCACGAAGCCCAGGCCCGGGACTCGGCCGGGGAAGAACTCCACCAGGAGATCCAGGTCGCTTGCCTCCGAGGCCTCTCCCCGGGCGAAGGAGCCAAAGAGAAGGAGCCGGCGCACGCCGTAGCGCTGGCAAAGCTCCTGGAGGCGTTCCCGATCGGGGGTAGGCAGGGAGCTAAGGTTCACCCCTTCCATCTTACCCCGCTGGTTGCCGGGGGCGTGTCCCTAGACTAGGCCGTCCAGCTCGAAGGCCTCGAGGTGAAAGGCCTCCAGGGCCACCCTAAAATCCCCCTCGCGGGCCAGGAAGCGGGCGGCCTCGCGGAGGGTTTCTTCCACCCACGCGGGGTCGTTGCCCAGGAGGCTCAGGCCCACCACCTCGAAGCCCCAGGCGTCCAGGCCGTAAAGCCTGGCCGCGCTGACGGGGAAGCGGGCCTTCACCCGTTCCAGGGCCGGCTTGATGAGGGCCCGCTTCTCCTTGAGGCTCCGGGCCGGGGTTTCCAGCCGGGCGGTGTAGAGGCCCAGGTAGGCTTTCATGGCGGGCCCCAGGCCCAGTTTAGAACATGGGCCCGATGCGGAAGTGGAGCCTTCCCGTGGGGCTTTCCGGGCTGAAGGCGTAGTCCAGCCGCAAGGAGGGGAGGAGGACCCCCAGCACGTCCAGGTCCAGCTGCAGCCCCACCCCGGCCCCCCACTTCACCCCGCCGGTGTTGTCGGCGATCCCCAGGTCGGTGAAGAGGATGCCGTAGAGGTTGGTCCCCCCTTGCGGGGAGAGGTTGAAGTTGTAGCGGTACTCCAGGCTTCCCGTGGCGAAGGAGAGCCCCCCGTACTTGCGGTCCTCGTAGCCCCTGAGGAGGAAGGCCTCGGCCCCACCCCCGGAGAGGAAGAAGCGCTCCCCCGCCGGGGGGAAGCCCAGGAGGGTGCCCACCGAGGCCCTGAGGGCCAGGGCCTGCCGCCTCTCCCCGTCCAGGGGGAAGTAGGTCTTGCCCGTGACCACCACGGGGACGAAGAGGCTCCGGCCCCCCGTGTCGGGGAGGGAGAGGCCCAGGCCGGTGGAGAGGCTCGCCTCGTAGCCCTGGGTGCGGAAGCGGGGGTCGTCCACCTCCAGGTAGCTCACCCCGGTGTCCAGCCTGAGGGTCCAGCCGGGGGTGGGGAGGAGGCTTTGGGCCTGGCCGAGGTCTTTGTACCCGGTGCCGTCGCAGTACCTGGGGTCGCTGGGGTCGGTGACGGCGGGGTCGCAGGGGGCGTTGGGGTCGAGGACCTCCAGGGCGTAGGCCGAGCGGCGGGCGGTGAAGCCCAAGGAGAGCCTGATCTGCTCCAGCTCCCGGGAGAGGGGGCGGGTGAGGCTCAGGGCCCCGCCGGTGCGGCGCTCGGTGTACTCCCAGCCGGTGTCGGTGGCCCCGTCGAAGAGCCGGTTGTTGCCGATGGGGGTGGAGAAGAGGGCCAGGGAAAGGCCGGTGCGCACCTCCTTGAGGTCCAGGTAGTCCAGGTAGAGCCAGGGAATGGTGTAGGAAACGCTTAGGGAGAGGTTTTCCCGGGCCTCGTTCTGCAAAAAGGCCAGCTCCGCCCCCACCTGGTGGGCCAGGCCGAAGAGGTTGGTCTCCCGGAAGGCCACGGTGCCCGACCAGCCCTCCAGGGAGCTCCAGCCGATGGCGGGCTGGAAGAGGCCGGTGCGGGCCTCCCTCAGGGAGAGGAGGAGGATCACCTGGTCCTCCCGTTCCCCGGGGAGGAGGCGCACCCCGGGGGGCTCGGCCAGGAGGCCGGTGGCCATGAGGCGGCTGATCCCCTGGCGCAGGGCCGGGACGTTGAAGAGGCTTCCCGGCGGGGGGAGCTCCCGGAGGATCACCTCCTCCCGGGTCCTGGGGGAGGCGGCCCACTCCAGGCGGTAGCCCCCGATCTTGAGCTCCACCACCTCCAGGCGGAAGACCCCCTCTTGGAAGCCGAAGCGCACGTCGGCCACCTCGTAGCCCCTCTCCCCGTAGTAGCCCGCGATCCGCCGGGCGTCCTCCTGGGCCAGGAGGGGGGTGTAGACCTCCCCGGGCCTCAGGCGGAGGAGGGCCAGGAGGGTTTCCGCGGGGAAGGCGGTGTTCCCGGTGAGCTCTACCCGCTCGATCCTGCCCCCCTCGGGGCCCACCTCCAGGCGCACCCGCACCCCCTCCCCTTCCGGAACCAGGGTGAAGTTCACGATGCGGGAAAGCCCCCGGGAGAGGGCCTGCACCCCCTCCAGGAGGCGGCCGTAGTCCAGGAAGTCCCCGGGGGCCAGGGGGAAGTCCCGCAGGTCCAGCCCCGCCCCCTCCACCGCCACCACCCTGAGCTCCCGCACCCGCACGGTGAGGACCCCCTCCTCCAGGGTGCTGGCCTCGAGGTCTGGGCCGCTAAAGCGGTAGCCCGCCCCCTCGTAGCGGAGGGCGATGGCCCTGAGGGCCTCCTGGTAGCGGGCGAAGTCGAAGGGACCCCTCAGGGGCTCCAGCAGCCGCCTTAGCTCGGCCTCGGGGAGGAGGGTGGCCCCCAGGAGGCGCACCTCCCGCACCTCCGGGGCCTCGGCCACCCGGAAGACCAGGACCACCCCCTCCGCCCCCTCCCGGGCCTCCACCGCCACCTGGGGGACGAAGGGGAAGCCGTTTTGCCGGTAGGCCTGGGCCAGGGCCTGGGCCGCTTCCTGGGCCCTCAGGGGGTTGTGGATGGCCTCCCGGCCGATGGCGAAGTTCTGGTCCAAAAAGCGCAGGAGGGTCTCCTGGGGGAAGGCCCGGGCCTCCACCCGCACCTCGGCCAGGGGGGGGTAGGGGGTGAGGACCACCCGGAGGACCCCGTCCTGGAGCCTCACCTCCACCTCCCGGAAGTAGCCCGTGGCCAGGATGGCCCTCCGGGCGGCCTCCAGGTCCCCGGGCTCATCCCCCACCCCGAAGGGGAGGGCGGCCCGGGCCAGGGCCTGCAGGACGGGGTCGCCCCCCTCCACCACCACCTCCCGGATGGGGGCCGCCAGGGCCAGGAGCCCCAGGAAGGACAGCACCAGCAGGCGTTTCATGGCGGAGAGCATACCGGGGCCAGGTGAAGCCCGCGTGAGAGTAAAATGGCCGCCATGGGGGTCTACGAAAAGATCCAGGAGGCGGTGGCCTACATCCGCGCCCAGGCCGACTTCCCCCCGGAGGTGGGCCTGGTCCTGGGCTCGGGGCTGGGGCCTCTGGCGGAGGAGGTGGAGAAGGTGGCGGAGATCCCCTACCGGGAGATCCCCCACTTCCCCCTTTCCACCGCCCCCGGCCACGCGGGCAAGCTGGTCCTGGGCCATCTGGAGGGCAAGCGGGTCCTGGTCTACCAGGGCCGGGTCCACTACTACGAGGGCTACAGCGCCGAGGAGGTGGCCTTCCCCGTGCGGGTGGGCTTCTTCCTGGGGGCCAGGACCTTCCTCCTCACCTCGGCGGCCGGGGGGCTCAACCCCCGCTTCCAGGCGGGGGGGATCCTCCTCCACCTGGACTACCTCAACCCCTCCGGGGTGAACCCCTTGCGGGGCAAAAACGACGAGCGGCTTGGCCCCCGTTTCCCGGTGATGTTCGAGGCCTACGACCCTGAGCTCATCGAGCTCGCCCGCAAGGTGGCCCGGGAGCAGGACCTGCACCTCTTCGAGGGGGTCTACGCCTGGTTCCTGGGGCCCAGCTTCGCCAGCCGGGCGGAGCTCAGGATGCTCCGCGAGCTCGGGGCGGACGCCATCGGCATGTCCACGGTGCCCGAGGTCATCGCCCTGCGCCACCTGGGGGCCCGGGTCCTGGGGCTTTCCACCCTCACGGACATGGCGGTGCCGGAAAGGGAGCACCACGCCACCGAGGAGGAGGTGCTGGCGGTGGCGGCGAGGACGGGGCCCCTTTTCCGCCGCTTCGTGCGGGGGATCCTGGCCGCGCTCTGATGGGCCTGCCCCGGGTGCTGGAGGCCATAGGGGCCGCCTGCCGCCGCGCGGGGCGGCGGCCGGAGGAGGTGCGCCTGGTGGCGGTGACCAAGGGGAGGAGCGTGGAGGAGATCTGGGAGAGGGTCCTCCGCCACGGCCCCTTCCCCTTGGGGGAAAGCCGGGTGCAGGAGGCCCTTAGGAAGATGGAGCTCCTTCAGGCGGAGTGGCATCTCGTGGGGCCCTTGCAGCGCAACAAGGCCAAGTTGGCCCCCCGCTTCGCCCTCATCCACTCCCTGGACTCCTTACGCCTGGCGGAGGCCCTGGAGCGGGTGGGGGCGCGGGAGGGGGTGAGGCTTCGGGTGCTTTTGGAGGTGAACCTGGGCCGGGAGCCCCAGAAGCACGGCTTTCTGGAGGAGGAGCTCCTGGACGCTTACGAGCGGGTGCGGGCCATGCCCCACCTGGAGGTCCTGGGCCTCATGACCGTGCCCCCCGTGGGCCCGGAAGGGGTGGTCCGGCCCATCTTCCGGAGGCTCTCCCAGCTTGCCGACCGCCTGGGCCTTCCCGAGCGCTCCATGGGCATGTCCGACGACTTCCCCATCGCCGTGGAGGAGGGGGCCACCCTGGTGCGGGTGGGGCGGGCCCTTTTTGTAGACTAGGCGAGGACCCATGGACCTAACCCCTTTGGACGTGCGTTACCAGGAGTTCCCCGTGGGCTTGCGCGGGTACCACCGGGGGGCGGTGCGGGCCTACCTGGCCCGGGTGGCCGAGGTGATGGAGGGCCTCATCCAGGAAAATGAGGGTCTGCGCCAGCGCCTGCAGGGCCTGGAGGAGGAGGTGGCCCGCCTGAAGGAGGCCGAGGGGGAGCTCAAGCGGGCGGTGGTGGCCGCGGAGCGGATCGCCCGGGAACTTCGGGCCCAGGCGGAAAGGGAGGCGGAGCTGATCCGCAAGGAGGCCCTGGCGGCCAAGGAGCAGGTGCTGAAGGAGGCGGCGGAGGAGCTCAGGCGCCTCCGGGGGGAGATCGAGCGGGCCCGGCAGGAGAAGGCCCTCTTCCTGGGCCAGGTCAGGGCCCTCTTGGAGGGGTATCTGGAGGCCCTGCGCCGCCTGGAGGGGGGGCCCTGAGGGCCTGCCCCCCAGGGGAGGGCCTTAGGCCCAGGTAGAGCCAGAGGCGGTAGAGGGCCTCCCGCAGCCAGTAGCCCGGGGGGTAGGGTCCGGGTACGGGATGGCCCCGGGCCTCCAGGCCCAGGAGGCGGGCCAGGAAGAGGGCCCGCGGGAGGTGGGGGGCGTCGGTGACCAGGAGGACGGGCCCCTGAAGGCGGGGCCGGAGGAAGAGGAGGTTCTCGTAGGTGTTCCGGCTTTGCGTCTCGCAGAGGAGGGCCTCCCCGGGCACCCCCCGTTCCAGGAGGTAGCGGCAGCCCACCTCCCCCTCGCTGAAGCGGTCCCCGGGAAGCCTGCCCCCGGCCACGGCGATCCCGGGGGCGAGGCCCTTTGCGTAGAGCTCCAGGGCGGTCTCCAGCCGCCTTTCCAGGGCCGGGGAGGGCCGTCCCCCGTACTGGGCGGCCCCCAGGACCACGATCCAGGCGTACCCCTGGGCGAGGGCGGGGGGGAAGAAAAGGAGGAGGGGGAGGAGCCCGCGCACGCCACCCACTCTACTTCCAGGGCCGGCTTCGTGGTATACTGGGAGGGCATTGGAGAAGATCTTCGGCAGGACGGAGGGGCTCAAGCGGAGCGAGCTTAAGAAGCTTTCCAATCTGTACCGGAGGCGGGTGCCCAAGGAAAGGGTGCTCACCCCCGAGCTGGCCCAGGTCCTGGCGGGGCTTTCCCAGGAAGCCGGGCGGCCCATCAGCCTCCTTCTGGACCGGGAGGGGCGGGTGGTGCGGGTGGGGGTGGGGGACGCCAAGGACCTGCCCATCCCGGATGGGGCCAGGGACGAGCGCAGGCTCTCCGGCTTCCGCCTCCTGCACACCCACCTCGCCAAGGGGGGCCTATCCCGGCCCGACCTATCGGTGCTCTTCCTCCACCGCCTGGACAGCCTGGCCGCCCTGGAGGTGGAGGAAGGGAGGCCCGCCACCCTGCACCTGGCCTTCCTCTCCCCCCCCAAGGCCGCCGAGGAGGACTGGCGGATCCTGCCCCCTAGGCCCTACTTCCAGTACCTGGACCTGGACCTTTTGGCGGAGGTGGCGGCCCTGGAGGAGGAGCTGGCCCGCCAGGCGCGGGTGCGGGAACTCCTGGACGGGAGCGGGGAAAGGGCCCTCCTGGTGGGGGTGGACCGGGGGGAGGGGCCGGAGGCGGAGGCGGGCCTTTCCGAGCTCGCCGAGCTCACCCGCACCGCGGGGGGCGTGCCGGTGCGGCGGGTGCTGGTCTTCCGCCAGCGCCTGGACCCCCGCTATCTGGTGGGCCTGGGGAAGCTGGAGGAGCTCAAAAGCCTCGCCTACCACGAAAACGCCGCCACCCTCATCTTCGGCCTGGAGCTCACCCCCACCCAGGCGCGGGAGATCGAAAGGGCCACGGGCCTCAAGGTCCTGGACCGCACCCAGCTCATCCTGGACATCTTCGCCCTCCACGCCAAGACCCCTGAGGCCCAGGCCCAGGTGGAGCTGGCCCAGCTCAGGTACCTCCTCCCCCGCCTGGTGGGGAAGGGGAAGGAGATGAGCCGCCTCGGGGGCGGGATCGGCACCCGGGGGCCCGGGGAGACCAAGCTGGAGGTGGACAAGAGGCGCCTCCAGGAGCGGATCGCCCACCTCTCCCGGAAGCTGGAGGAGTACGCCCGGAGGCGGGAGGAGGCCAGGAGGCAGAGGAAGCGCCGCGGGGTGCCCCTCATCGCCGTGGTGGGCTACACCAACGCCGGCAAGACCACCCTCCTCTCCGCCCTGGCCCGGGGCGGGGAGGCGGGGGAGGATAAGCTCTTCGCCACCCTAAGGCCCCTCACCCGCCGGGGCTTCCTGCCCGGGGTGGGGGAGGTCCTCTTCACGGACACCGTGGGCTTCATCCGCCAGATGCCCGAGGAGCTCCTCACCGCCTTCCGGGCCACCCTGGAGGAGGTGCGGGAGGCGGACCTCCTGGTCCACGTGCTGGACGCCTCGGAGGAGGGGGCTTTGGGGCGGCACCGGGTGGTGGAGGCCCTCCTGCGGGAGCTCGGGGTGGAGGCCCCCAGGGTTCTGGCCCTGGCCAAAGCGGACCGGGCGGCCCCCTATGACCTTTCCTATTTGCAGGAGAGGCTCGGGGGGGTGCCGGTTTCCGCCCTCAAGGGCACAGGGCTTTCCCAGCTCAAGGAGGCCCTGGCCGAGGCCCTGCTGGCCTCGGGGGTCAGGCCGCAGGCCTGGGCTCAGTACACGTAGAACCCCTCGAGCCCGGTGGCCTCGGCCCACTGCACCTCCACCCCCTCCACCCGGGCCAGGCGCGGGCCTTGCTTCAGGTGGTGGAGGAAGGCGAGGAGCTCCTCCTCGGGGCCCTCGGCCACCACCTCCACCCGGCCGTCCGGCAGGTTCTCCGCGTAGCCGGAAAGCCCCAGCTCCAAGGCCCTCCTCTGGGCGAAGGCCCGGTACCCCACCCCCTGCACCCGCCCCCGGACCAAGGCCACCAGGCGCGGCATAAGCCCATTCTAGCCCCCTTGCCACGCGGCTTTCATCTACCCCCTCTATGCTTAGGGGGATGCGCTGGGGGCTTTTCCTCCTCCTCGGGCTTCTCCTCCTCCTCCCCGCCTGGCCCCCCCTTCTCCGGGGGGCGGCGGAGGGGGCCCTGGCCCTTCTGGGCCTCCAGGGGCGGGTGGGGGAGGCGCGGGGGCACCTCCTCCTGGGCCTGCGCCTGAAGGGGGTGGAGCTTCGGGGGGAGGGGCTGGAGGTCTGGGCGGAGGAGGTGCGCCTGGCCTACGACCTCCTGGGCCTGTTGCGCCGGGAGCTCCCCCTCTCCTTGCACCTCAAGGGGGCGAGGCTCAGGCCCACCTGGGAGGCCCTCTTCCCCGAGGGGCCCCCGGGGCCACCCCCCCGGGTCCGGCCCCTTTTCCGCCAGCTCCTCCTGGAGGAGGCCGAGGTGGAGCTCCCCCAAGGGGAAAGGCTCTTCCTTCCCCCGTTGCGCCTCACCCTCCAGGGGGGAAACCCCTACGCCTTCCTGGCCCGCCTGCCGGGGGGGAGCTTCCGGGGGGAGGCCCGGGCCCTGGCCCCCGACCTCGGGGCCTGGGAGGTGGCCTTCCGGGGGGAGGTGCGGGGGCTGGCCTTCTTCTACGAGGGGCTTAAGGGGGGGACCCTTTCCGGGGTCTTGCGCCTGGGCCCCGGGGGGCTGTGGGGGGAGGCCCGGGTGGCGGAGGGGGCGGTGGAGCTGGTGGGCTTCCCCCTCACCGGGGTGGAGGGGCCCATCCGCCTGGCGGAGGACCGGGTGGTGGCCGAGCTCCGGGGGGTGGGCCTCGAGGGGCCTCTGGAGGCCCGGGCGGAGGTGGACCTCCGGGCCGAGGGGTACCGCTTCCGGGTGGAGGGCCGCCCCCGGCTTGCCGCCCTGGCCCGGCACTTTGGCCTCGCCCTCCCCGTGGAGGGGGCGGGGGATCTCCTCCTGGAGGGGGAGGGCTGGGAGGAGGTGCGGGTCCAGGGGGGGTTCCAGGGGGAGGGGCGGCTTCTGGGGGAGCCCTTCCGCCACCGGGGGCGGCTGGCCTTCCACCGGGTCTTCGCCCTGGAGGCGGAGGCGGAGGGGCGGCTTTTCGACCGGGACTACCGCCTGGCCCTGGACCTCCGGGGAGGGGAGTACCGGGTGGAGGGGGAGGACAGCCGGGGCAGCCGCCTCCTCCTCCGGGGCCAGGGGGAGCGCGCCCGGGGGGAGGGGGTCCTGGCCTGGCCCCTTCCCCTGGAGGGCCGGGCCCAGGTGGCCTTCGCCCTGGAGGGGGGCCGCTGGCAGGCCCGGGTGGCAAGCCCCGGGGTGGCCCTCCCCCTCTTCCGCCCCCTGGACCTCTCCGGGGCGGTGGCGGGGGAGGGGGAGCGGGTCTCGGGGCAGCTCGGCCCCCTGGCCCTGGGGGGCACCTGGGGGGACCTCGCCCTCCGCCTCGCCGCCACCCCCCTGGCGGTGGGGCACCTGGAGGGGGAGGGCAGGCTCCTCCAGGGGCGGCTTTGGGCTGCCTTGCGCTACGCCTCCCCCTTTGCCGCCCTGGGGGTGCAGGTGGTGCAGGAGGCCGAGGGCTTCCGCTTTCTGAGCCCCTTCGGCGAGGGGCGCTACCGGGAGGGGACCCTGGCCCTGGTCCTGCGGGACCTGCCCGTCCGGGCCCTGGAGGAGTTCCGCCTTTCCGGGGAGGCCCTTTACCGGGAGGGGGCCCTGGCGGGAAGCCTGGCCCTCAAGGGGCGGTACCTGGAGGCCGAGGCCCGCCTGCGCCGGCTGGGGGCGGAGATCGCCGGGAGGCTTTGGACCCCCTGGGGGGAGGTTCCCTTCGGGGGGAGCTACGACCCCGAGCCGGGCCTGGCCCTCCAGGCCCAGGGCCTCCGCCTGGCCTACCGGGAGGGGGCGCGCCTTTGGGGGGAGGCGGCCCTCGGCCCCTTGGCCCTGCGGGCGGACCTCCTTTGGGACGGGGGCTTTGCCGGGTGGGCCGAGGCCGAGGCCTACGGGGTGCGGGGGACCCTGCGGGGGGCGGGGGAGCGGCTGCTCCTGGCCCTTTCCGGGGCGGTGGCGGGGGAGGGGGAGGTGTGGCCGGAGCCCCGGCTGGCCGGGAGGCTTCGCCCCCCCTTGCCGGAGGGGCTGGAGCTGCCCCCCCTGGCCTTCCGCCTGGAGCGGGAGGGCCTCGAGGTCCTGGGGGTGGGGCGGGTGGCCTTCCGGGAGGGCTGGCCCTTTGCCCTGGAGCTTCCCTTCCGGTACCGGGGCCTGGAGGGGCGGCTCCTGGCCGCGGGGGGCCTGGAGGGGGGGCGGGTGGCCCTCCGCACCCCCTACGGGGAGGTGGCGGGGGAGGGTCCCTGGCGGGAGCTTGCCCTCCTGGGGCGGCTGGAGGTGCCCCACGGGGGGCCGGGGCGGCTTTCCGGGCGGCTGGACCTCCCGGGCCTCGCCTACCGGGGGGAGGTCTACTGGGAGGGGCCGGGCCTGCGCCTGGGCTTCCAGGGGGAGGGGGCCAGCCTGCGCCTCGCCGGGGAGGCCCCGGGCCTGCGGCTTCTGGGGGGGTACGGGGAGGGAGGGCTTTCCCTGGAGGTGCGGGCCGAGGGGTATGACCTCGCCCCCTGGGGGCTTCCCCTTCGGGCCACGGGGGTTTGGGGGACGGAAGGGGGTAGGCTCCGGCTGGTTTCCCCCTACGGGGAGGCCCTCGCGGTGGGGGAGGAGCTCCTCGCCGCCCGGGTCCGGCTTTCCGGGCCCTACCTGGAGGGGGAGGGGCGGGTTTCCCCGGAGGGGGTTTCCCTGGCCCTGGCGGGGGGGTACGGGGGGGACGGGGCGGGGGTGCGCCTGTGGGCCCGGGGGGGCGGGCCCTGGGGGGCTTTGGCCTTGGACCTGGGCGGGGAGGCCTGGGCCCCCTACCTGGAGCCGGTGGCCTTCCGGGGGCGGGTGTGGTGGGCGGAGGGGGTGCGCTACCTGCTGGAGGGGCCGGTGCACCTCCAGGGGGAGGGCCTCCGCTACCGGGGGGGCTTCGCCCTGCCCGTGGCCCTTCTGGGGCGGGAGGGGGGGCTTTGGGGGGAGTTTTGGGGGGAGGGGCTCGCCCTGGAGGGGGCGGGGGAGGGGGAGCTCGGCGGCCTCCCCTTCGCCTTCCGCGGGGGGTACGGGGAGGGGGCTTTCCTGCGCCTGGCCTTTCCCGGGGGGGAGGTGGCCCTGGAGGGGGAGGAGGTGGGCTTCCGGGTGGCGGACGCGGGGCCCCTCATGGGCCTTCTGGGCCTGCCCCTTTCCGGGGAAGCCTGGGGGCGGCTCACCCTGGAGGGGGAAGGGGAGGCCTGGGCCCGGCTCCGCTACGGTGAGGAGGCCCTCCTCCTGGACTACCGGGAGGGTGTCTTGCGCCTCCACCTCCCCCTGCGGGACCTGGGCCTGGCCTGGGCCCCCGGGGAGGGGCGGCTTTGGGGCCTGGGGGCGCTCCAGGGGGAGGGCCGGCTCCGCCTGGGCGGGGAGGGGGAGGTCCTGGGGGCCTTCCGCCTCGGGGGAGTGGAGGCCCGGCTTGCGGGCTCCCTGAGGGACTTGGAGGCGGAGGCCCGCCTCCTGGGGGAGGGCCTGGGGGAGAGCGCCTTTGCCGGGCGGCTGGACCTCCTGGGGCTGGAGGGGGAGGGGGTGTTCCGCCACGCCTCGGCCTACGGGGAGGGGGAGGTGGCCCTCCTCTGGGAGGGGGCGCGGTACCGGGGGGAGGGGTGGCTCAGGGGTCTCCGCTACCTGGAGCAGGAGGGCCCCTTGCGCCTTTGGGGGGAGGGGGGGAGGGTGGAGGCCACCTGGGAGGCCCCCCTGGCCTTTGCCGCCCGCTACCACGGGGCCCTGCAGCTGGGGGTGCGGGGGGAGGGGGAGGTCCTGGGCTTCCGGGTGGGGGCCGACCTGGCCTACGGCCCCGAGGGCTACCGGGGGCGCCTCGAGGCCCAGGGGCGGGGCCTCAGGCTGCTGGCCGAGGGGGAGGGCCCCCTGCGCCTTTCCCTCTTGGGGGAAGGGCTTCCGGGGGAGGTGCGGGCGGAAGGGGTCCTGGAGGGGCTTTCCCTGAGGGGGGAGGCCCGCTACGCCCTCCCCCTGGGCCAGGCCCGCCTCCTGGCGGAGGCCCGCCTCCAAGGGGAGCTCCCCCGGTTCCTCCTGGAAGGGGAGGGGGCGGTGCTGGGGGAAGGGGAGGCCCTTCCCTTCCGCTTCGCCTACGCCCACGAGGGGGGAGGGCCGGACCCCGGGGCCCTGGCCCTGTGGGGGGAGGCTTCCGGCTTCCGCCTGCGGCTGGAGGGGGGGCGGCTTTCCCTCCACCTGGACCGGGACCTCGCCCCCTTCGGCCTCCCCCTCGGGGTGCGGGCCCGGGCCGAGGGCCCCTGGGACGGGCCCATAGGGGTGGTCCTGGAGCGGCCCGAGGGCCGGCTTTCCGGGCGGGTCTGGCCCTGGCCCCTCCGGGCGGAGCTGGCCGGGGAGGTCCTGGGGGAGCGGGTGGAGGCGGCCTACGGGGAGGAGGGGGCGGTCCTCCGCTTCCTGGGGCCGGTGCTTGCGGGGGAGGCCCGCTACGGCCGCGCCCTTTCCGGCCTCCTCGCCCTCCGCTACCCCCTCCCGGGGGGGGGCCTGCGGGGGGAGGTGGACCTGGCCCAGGGGACCTTCCGCCTCCTGGGGGAAGGGGAGTGGCGGGGGGAGGTCCGGGGGGCCTTCTGCCTCCCCGCCCCCCTGGGGGGGTGCCCGGGCCTCGAGGCCCAGGCCCAGGGGGAGCTGGCCCACGGGCCCCTGGCCCTGCGGCTGGACCACGGCTACCGGGCAGAGGCGGGGTACCTGGGGGCCCTCCTGGGGGAGGGGAGGCTCCTCACCCCCTACGGGGAGGTCCTCCTCCGGGGGCGGGGCCTGGGCCTGGACCTCCTCGGGGAGGGGCTTCCCCTTTGGGGGCGGCTCGACCTCCTCCCCTTCCGCCTCCTCTACCGCTACGCCGGGCCCCTGCCCCTGGGCCTGGGGGAGCTTTGGGCCGAGGGGGCCTACCCCGGGGAGTGGCTTCGGGGCCGCTACCGCCTGGGGGAGGTGGCCCTGGACCTCCAGGGCCTCCCCGGCTTCCGGGTGGCCCTCCGCGGGGAGGGGCTTTGGGGGGAGGTGGGGCCGGAGGGCCTCGCCCTCCGGGCGGAGGGCTTCGCCTACGGGCCCCTCCGGGTCTTTGGCTGGGCGGCGGGCCCCTGGGAGCGGGTGGAGGGGGAGCTGGCCTTGGCCGCCTTTGGCCGCGAGGCCCGGGTGAGGGGGGCCTACGGGAGGGAGGGCCTGCGGCTGGCCTTCGCCGGGGACCTGGAGGGGGAGGTGGCCTGGCGGGAGGTCTGGGAGGGGCGGCTCGCCTTCCGGGAGGGCTTCCTGGAGGTCTTCGGGGAGGGGGTGCCGGGCGTCCGGGGGGAGGTCCTGGGGGAGGGGGTGGGCTTCCGCTGGCCCCTCCTGGAGGCGGGAGGGGTGCGGGTGGACCTCCAGGCCCGGGAGGCCTCGGGGGAGGGGCGGCTCCTGGCGGGCCTGGTGCCCGGGGGGCTCCAGGCGCAGGGCGCCGGCAGGGAGGTCCGCCTGGGCTACCGGGTGCCGGGGCTCGGGCTGCCCCTGGAAGGGGTCCTGGACCTTCGGGATCTCTCCTTGGCCCTGGTGAGCCCCGAAGGGGAGGGGGCCCTGCGCTACGCCGGGGGGCGGGTGGAGGGGGCCTGGGCCTTGGAGGTGGCGGGCCTCGCCCTGCGCCTCCTGGGGGAGGGGGAGCGGGTGCGCCTGTTGGGGGAGCATCCCCCTTGGCCCTGGTGGGCGGCGGGGGCGGGTGCCCTTGAGGGGGAGGTGGACCTGGGGGGGAGCTACCGCCTAGGCTACCGGGCGGGGGCGCAGGTCCTGGAGCTGACGGGAAGGCTCCTGGAGGCGACCCTGCAGGCGGAGGGCCCCTACCTCCAGGGGCGGCTCGCCTACCCCCCTTCCGGGGAGCTGCGGGTGGAGCTGCCCCTCCCTCCCCTCGCGGCCCGCTTCCGGGGGCGGGTCTTCGGCGAGGGGTACGGGGTGGAGGGGGTGCTGGAGGGGGAGGTGGGCCGGGTGGAGGCCCGGGGGAGGCTCTGGCCCCTCGCCGGGGAACTCCTCCTGGAGGGGGCGGCCCTGGAGGACTTCCTGGCCCCCTACGCTCCCTACCTGAAGGGGCGGGTCTCCGGGCGGCTCGCCCTGGAGGGCCTGGAGGCCCGGGGAAGCCTCAGGGGCCAGGTGGAGGCGGCGGGCACCGCCTTGCCCCTGGCCTTCAGCGGCGCCCTGGGCCCGGGGCGGCTTTGGGGGGAGGGGAGCCTGGGGCAAAGCCGCTTCCAGGTGGAGCTCCTGGGAGGGCGGCTTGACCTGGCCGCCGCCCTGCGCGCCTTCCCCCTCCACCTCCCCCTCGCCGCCGTGGCGGGGCCCCTGGAAGGGGAGGCCTACTGGACGGGCCAGGCCCGCCTGCGCCTGCCCCTCGCCGACCCCTGGGAGGGGGAGGGGGTCTTGGTGGGGGAAAGCCTCCGCTTCCTGGGGGCGGGGGACGAGCTCCGGGGCCGGGCGGCCCTGCGCTTCCAGGGAGGGAGGGTCCATGTGGACCACCTCCGCCTCGCCGGGCGGGGCACCTGGGAGGGCGGGGGGTACTTCGGCCCCGGGGGGTCCGACCTCTACCTGAGCCTGAGGGACACGGCCTTCACCCCGGTCCTGGGGGTGATCCCCGCCCTCAGGCCTTACCGCCCCGAGGCCTCGGGCAGCCTTACCCTGCGCCTCGGGGCGGAGGGCTTCCGGGCGGAGTTCCAGGACTTCCGCTTCCGCCTCGGCCCGGTGGCGGGGTACCTGGAAAGGGGCCTGCTCTCCCTGAACGGGGGGGCGCGGGCGGAAGGGGAGCTCCTCCTCCAGGCCCCCTTCCCGGGGCGGGCGGGGCTGGGCCTCGAGGGCCGGTTGGAGGACTTCCGCGTCACCGCCAGGGGCACGGTCTCCCTGCCCGGGCTGCAGGAGGCCATCCCGGCGGAGGTGGCCTTCCGCTACCCGGGCTACGGGGTGGAGATCCGCCTGGGGGGGGCCCTGGCCCAGGGCACCCTGTTCCCCTTGCGCCTGGCGGGCTACGGGCCCCTGCCCCTCTACTACCCCCAGTACTACCTGCAAGAGGGCCTCCTGGACGTGAAGGGCTTCTTCCTCTACGAGGAGCGGGGCACCTACTACCTCACCGGCAACGCCGAGGTGGTCCGCGCCCGCCTGGCCCTGCCCGAAGCCCGTGTCCGCCAGCTCACCCAGGAGGGGGTCCCCTGGGCCGGGCCCCCCGAGGGGCAAGGGTCTGCCCCGGTCCCCCTGGTCTTCGAGGGGGTGCGGATCTACGCCGAGCGGGGGGTTTTGGTGCAGGAGAGCCTGGTCCAGGGGGAGCTCCGGGGGGAGCTCTTCCTGGGCGGCACCTACGCCGACCCCTTCCTGGCGGGGGAGGTGGAAGCCCTTTGGGGAAGCTTCCGCCTCCTGGACTCCCTCTTCACCCTGGACCCGGCGAGGAGCGTGCTCCGCTTCCGCCCCGACCGGGGCCTGCTGCCGGAGTTCGCCCTGAGGGCCCAGGCGGAGACCCGGGGCTACCAGGTCGTCCTCGAGGCCAGCGGGGAGTTCCTGCGGGAGAACGGCCGGGTAAAGGCCCGCCTGGAGCCCCGCTTCGCCTCGGAGCCCCCGCTTTCCGAGCCCGAGATCTACGCCCTCCTGGCCCTGGGCACTCCCGACCTGGCCCGCCTGGGGGAGGCCCTGCCCCAGGCGGCCCTGGGGGCGGCCCTGGAGACCCTGGTCTTGGGCCAGCTGGAGCGGGAGCTGGCCCGGGCTTTGGGTCTGGACCGCGTCCAGCTCCAGGTCCCCCTCCTCCAGGGGGGGGAGGTGGGGGATATCCGCTTTTCCATCGGCAAGTACCTGAGCCCGGAGCTCTTCTTGGGCTATGCGGTGGACCTGCGGGGCGGGCAGGCGTTGAGCGCCCAGTACCGCCAGGACGGGTTTACCTTCGCCTTTAGCTCCACCTTTTTCCCCGGAAACGGAAGGTTTCCCCGCCTGGCCTTCGCCGTGGGCTACGACCTCACCCCGGCCCTGGGCCTCACCTTCAGCCTGGAAGCGGCCGACGCCACCCGCTTCAGCGTGGGGGCCCTCTACCGGTGGTAGCATGGCCCCGGTATGCGCGCCTTGGCCAAGCTGGCCCCTGGGGAGGGCCTCGCCCTGGTGGAACGCCCCGTGCCCGAGCCGGGCCCGGGGGAGATCCTGGTCCGGGTGGAGGCCGCGAGCATCTGCGGCACCGACCTGCACATCTGGCGTTGGGACGCCTGGGCCCGGGGGAGGATCCGCCCCCCCCTGGTCACCGGCCACGAGTTCAGCGGGGTGGTGGAGGCCGTGGGCCCGGGGGTGAAGCGGCCCCAGGTGGGCGACCACGTGAGCCTGGAAAGCCACGTGGTCTGCCATGCCTGCCCCGCCTGCCGCACGGGCCACCACCACGTCTGCCTGAACACGGAGATCCTGGGGGTGGACCGGGACGGGGGCTTCGCCGAGTACGTGGCGGTGCCCGCGGAGAACGCCTGGGTGAACCCCAAGGACCTGCCCTTCGAGGTGGGGGCCATCCTGGAGCCCTTCGGCAACGCGGTGCACACGGTCTATGCGGGAAGCGGGGTCTCGGGCAAGAGCCTCCTCATCACCGGGGCCGGGCCCATCGGCCTCATGGCGGCCATGGTGGCCCGGGCGAGCGGGGCGGGGCCCATCCTGGTCTCCGACCCCAACCCCTACCGCCTGGCCTTCGCCCGGCCCTACGCCGACCGGCTCGTCAACCCCCAGGAGGAGGACCTCCTTTCCGTGGTGCGGGAGGTCACGGGGAGCGGGGTGGAGGTGCTTCTGGAGTTTTCCGGCAACGAGGCCGCCATCCACCAGGGCCTCCAGGCCCTCATCCCCGGGGGGGAGGCCCGGATCCTCGGCATCCCCTCGGACCCCATCCGCTTCGACCTGGCGGGGGAGCTGGTCATGCGGGGGATCACCGCCTACGGCATCGCGGGGAGGCGGCTTTGGCAGACCTGGATGCAGGGCACCGCCCTGGTCTACGCGGGCCGGGTGGACCTTGGGCCCCTCATCACCCACCGTCTCCCCTTAAGCCGCTACCGGGAGGCCTTCGGCCTCCTGGCCTCGGGGCAGGCGGTGAAGGTGATCCTGGACCCCCGTGCTTGAGGGCCCGCGCGGGGAGGCCATCCCGCCGGGGAAGGGGCGTACCCAGCCCCTTTGGCCCCCGGCGCGGCGCGGGCCGCGGCGGTATACCCCCTCCCGCCGAGCCCCTCGCCCCTGGGTACCCCTCCCCGGAGGGGCAGAGTCCCCGTGGGGGCCCCGGTGCGAGGGCGCTAAATGTGCCCCGCCTTCCGGGGAGGGGTGGGGCCCCAGGGTAGGCTTGGGCCCGAGGAGGTGAGGGATGCCCACGCGAAGGAGCGTGCTTTTGGGCCTCCTGGGACTGGGCCTGGCCCGGGGCCAGGGCCTCCGGGCGGAGGCGGTGGTGGGGGGCCTCGAGGTGCCCTGGGCCCTGGCCTTCCTGCCCGAGGGAGGGTTTTTGGTCTCGGAGCGGCCCGGGCGCATCCGCCTGGTGCGCGGGGGGAGGGCCACCCTCTACGCCGAGCTTCCCGTCTACGCCCGGGGGGAGTCGGGGCTTTTGGGGATCGCCCTCCACCCCCGCTTTCCCCAGGAGCCCTACCTCTACGCCTACCGCACGGTGGAGGAGGGGGGCTTGAGGAACCAGGTGGTGCGCCTAAGGCACCAGGGGGACCGGGGGGTCCTGGAGGGGGTGGTCCTGGACGGGATCCCCGCCCGCCCCCACGGCCTCCACTCCGGGGGGCGGATCGCCTTCGGCCCCGACGGGATGCTCTACGTGACCACCGGGGAGGTCTACGAGCGGGAGCTGGCCCAGGACCTTGCCTCCTTGGGGGGGAAGATCCTCAGGCTCACCCCGGAGGGGGCCCCGGCCCCGGGGAACCCCTTCCGGGGCCGCGCGGGGGCCCGGCCCGAGGTCTACGCCTACGGCCTCCGCAACCCCCAGGGCCTGGCCTGGCATCCGGAGACGGGGGAGCTCTTCGCCAGCGACCACGGGCCGAGCGGGGAGCTGGGCCGGGGGCACGACGAGGTGAACCTCATCCTCCCCGGGGGCAACTACGGCTGGCCCCGGGTGGTGGGCCGGGGGGGCGACCCCCGCTACCTGGATCCCCTCCAGCTCTGGCCCGAGGGCTTCCCTCCCGGGAACCTGGCCTTTTGGAAGGGGGCGCTTTACGTGGCGGGCCTCCGGGGCCAGGCCCTCCTCCGCCTGGTCCTGGAAGGGGGGCAGGGGAGGTGGCGGGTGGCCCGGGTGGAGACGGCCCTCACCGGCTTTGGCCGCCTCAGGGAGGCCCAGGTGGGGCCGGACGGGGCCCTTTACGTGACCACCTCCAACCGGGACGGCCGCGGCCAGGCCAGGGAGGGGGACGACCGGGTGCTGCGCCTCCCCTAGGCTACTCCCGCCTTCCCAGGACGGAGACCACCTTCTCCTCCCCCAGAAGCCCCCGGGGGCGGTAGAGGAGGATGAGGATGAAGAGGAGGGCGATGAAGAGGTAGCGCAGGTAGGGCCCCCGGGCGGGGAGGTCGGGGCTTAGGGCCTGGAGGAGGGGGCTTAGGAGGTCGGTGAGGAAGGCGGTCCCCGTCCACACCCCCCAGATGACGAAGGCCCCCAGGATGGCCCCCCGGTTGTTGCCGCTTCCCCCCAGGATGAGCATCACCCAGATGAGGAAGGTGGCGAAGAGGGGCTGGAAGTGGTTGTAGTCGATGGAGACCATGTAGTGGGCGTAGAAGGCCCCCGCCACCCCCATGAGGAAGGCCCCCACGGCGAAGGCCTGGAGCTTGAGGAGGGCGGTGTTCTTCCCCAGCATCTGGGCCGAGGCCTCGTCCTCCCGCACCGCCCGGAGGGCCCGGCCCCAGGGGGAGCGGAGGGCCCGCTCCAGGAGGAGGTAGCCCAGGGCCAGGGCCAAGGAGAGGAGGAGGAGGAAGACGTAGGGGTAGTCCCGGGGCTCCAGCCCGGCGAAGAGGGGGGCGAGGAAAGCCGGCAGCCAGTCGCAGTCCGGCCCCTGGACCAGGCAGTAAAGGGGCCGGGGGATGCCCCGCAGGGGCTCGGGGCCGTTGGCCAGCCAGCGCTCGTTCTGGAAGACCAGGCGCACCAGCTCGGCGAAGCCGATGGTGGCGATGGCCAGGTAGTCCTCCCGGAGGCGCAAGGTGGCGAGGCCCACGGGGAGGGCGAAGAGGAGGGCCACCAGCCCCCCCGCCAGGACCCCCACCAAAAAGGGCTGCTCCAGGCCGAAGGCCTGCTGGCTGTACAGGGCCAGGATCCCCTGGGGCATGGCGGTGGTGAAGAGGGCCGAGGTGAAGGCCCCCAGGGCGAAGAAGCCCGCCACCCCGATGTTGAAAAGCCCCGTGTACCCCCAGTGGACGTTGAGCCCCAGGCTGAGGAGGGCGAAGACCCCGGCGAAGACCGCGAAGGAGACCAGGTAGGCCAGCACCCCGGGGGAGAGGAGAAGGTGGAGGAGGGCTCCCAGGAGCCCTCCCAGGAGGAGGGCCAGGGGGAAGGCCAGGGGGAGCCGCCCCCGGAGGAGGGGGTAGAGGAGAAAGCCCAGGGGCAGGGCCAGGAGGAGGCTCTTGCCGAGGAGCTCCATCCCTCACCTCCGGGAGAAAAGGCCCTCGGGCCGCACGAAGAGGGCCAGGATCAGGATGACGAAGGCCACCCCGGGCCCGTAGGCCGGGTTGAGGAAGCTGGAGGAGACCTGCTGGGCTACCCCGATCACCACCGCCCCCGCCAGGGCCCCATAGGGGTTGCCGATCCCCCCGAGGATCACCGCGGCGAAGAGGGGCAGGAGGACGAACCAGCCCATCTCGGGGCGGAGCTGGGCGTCCAGGCCCAGAAGCGTCCCCGCCACCCCCGCAAGCCCCCCCGCCAGGAACCAGGTCCATAGGGCCACCCGCTCCGTGGGGATCCCCGAGGCCCGGGCCAGCTCCGGGTTATCGGCGGTGGCCCGCATGGCCTTGCCCAGCTTGGTGCGGGTGAGGAGGAGGTGGAGGAGGAGGACCAGAAGGAGGCTCGTCCCCAGGATGAAGAACTGGTCGGGCCGCACCGGCACCCCCAGGAAGTCCACCGCGGGCCGGGGGCGGCCCGTGTAGTAGAAGGCGAAGTCGGGGCCGAAGAGGAGGTAGAGGAGGCTGCGCACCAGGAAGGCGGCGGCGAAGGCCATCATGGCCAGGATCACCGCCGGGGCCGCCCGGAGGCGCAGGGGGCGGTAGAGGAGCCGGTCCAGGAGGAGGGCGGCCAGCCCGGTGAAGAGGAAGGCGAAGAGGAGGGCGGGGAGGAACTCGAACCCGAAGGAGAAGGGCCCCACCGGGGGGAAGAGGGGGAGGAGGGCCAGGGCCAGGAGG
>NZ_SIJL01000012.1 GCF_004307015.1 Thermus thermamylovorans | reverse complement strand
CACATAAATCCTTACACGACCCCATCGAAGGTACCCCTATCCCAGAAGATATAGAGGTTGCTTTTGAGGAGGGCGAATCAGTACGCTTTCGGTTAGAGCACAAGGCTTTCGCAGTGAGATTTTCGCACTCTATTTGGAGGGTGGGAGAGGACCTTGAGGTCCGCTATATTGGCTTTGATCCAGCTCAGTACCCCTTGCGCTTCCTGCTGTCAGAAAGCGGCGAGGTTGGGCAAACCCTCCAGGAGTTGACCGAGAGGGTAAACGAGGTGGGGGTTTCTCCCACGGATGCCCTCGTTGTTGAGGTGAGGATCGACGGGCGTAGAGGAGAGTGGCGGAGGATTGGGCTTCTGCCCCTGAAAGTGGACGTGCTCTTGGAGGGCTGGGTAGCACCTGAGGGCGCTTTCATACGCATCCGCCCCCCAGGTTTGCGGGTGGGCGTTAGGGTTTTCGCGGGAGGGCGCCTGGTGCAGGAAAAAGAGGTTGAGACTGAACCTCAGGGCACCTTGGTGGCCCTTCCTGGACTGGTTCCCCTGCGCATCGAAGCCTGCTACGGGGACAAGGTGTTTTATTTGAACCTGCCTCCTCGAGGATGGGCCGGGGAGTGGTGGAGGCTTGGCCTGGGGTGGGGTGCTTTCTTAAGGGGGTGCACCTCCGCTGAATAGCGGATGGCTCTTGGATATTGCCAGGGCAAGAGCTCCTGAAGGCGCTCAAGCTTCCTCGAGCCCGTACTCCGCCTTGAGGGCGTTGCTGTTTTCCCGAAGGGCGCGGACGAGGTCCTCCGGGAAGCCCTCTTCCGCTTCCGCTTGCACCTCGAGGACCACCCGTACCCGCACGCCGGGCTCTTTGGCCAGCTGAAGCACGATCTCTTTAGCCAGAAGGTCGGCCTCCCGGAGGAGGTCGGTGGGGGGAAGCTCCTTTTTCAGGTAGAACCGCCGAGGCTTGGGCTGGGGCGGGGGAGGGGGTGGGGGAAGGGGTCCTGTGTGAGAGGGAGTCGGCTCCAACGTTGAGGGCCTAGGGGGCTGGCGCTCCTCCTCCTCCGCTTTGGCCTTTTCCGCCAATTCCTTTGCCAGGAGGAACCCCGCCAGGCTAGGGGTAAACCCCCCTTCGCGCCAAAGCACCCCCTTGGGCCGTCCCTCCTCGAGGCGCTCCGCATACCCGAAAAGCCCTTCCTCCACCCCTTTGCGAACGGAGGCCAGGAGAACCTCCTCGCCCTTCAACCGGGGCAGGTAGGGGTAGGTGCAGAAGGCTTCCCAGAGCCAGCCCAAGGGTAAGACCCCCTGGGGCTCTAAGGCGGTAAAGAAGCTGTACCCCTCCAGGGTGTCCTTCAGGAAGCGGGGATGCCACTCCGTGTAGGCTAGGCTTTCGTTTTTGGCCTTGCTGGCGGCCCGCTCCAGAGGCTTACCGCTTCCCAGGAGGCGGAGGGTCTGGAGCTCCAGCTCGGGGGCCCGGGGGTCGGGCTGGTGGAAGCTGAGGAGGTAGCGGTAGCCTTCCTCCAGGCGGGTGTTCAGGATGGCCTCCGCCTCAGCCAGGCGGGATGCCACCTGCCTCCTGTCCATCTCCCCCAGGTTCAAGCTGGGGGCGTCCTCCAGGATGGACTTCCAGGCCAGAAAGCTCCTTGCGGCCTCCTCCAAGTCCGGCCAGGAGGTGGCGTCCGCCGCCAGGAAGAGGAGGGTGTTGCGGTAGCGCCTTGGGGCCTGTCCCCGCCTTTCCAGGATCTCCCTTGCCAGGCGCTCGGCCTCCGACCCCTCCCTGGTGTGAGAAACCCAAGGGGGCAGGATTACCAGGCGCAAGGCGGGCTCGTCGGGCACGTCCCCGCTCCCCTCGGGAACGGCGTGAACGGCGGCGAAAAGGCTTGGGCGCTCCTTGGCCCAGGCGCGGAGGCGCCCCACCAGCTCCTGGCGCACCCTGCCCTCGTCCAAGGCCGCGGCCCGGTCCTGGGCCATGCGGTTGAGGCTGGGCCGGGTCTCGAACCAGTAGCGGTCCCCCTCGGCGTGGAAGTAGGTGAGCTGGTCGCTGAGGGCTTTGAGGGCGTCGGCCACGAAGGAGGGGTTTTCCCCTGGCTGGACCACCCCCAGGCGCACCCGGATGCCCTCCACGCCCCTGGGCCTTCCGATGGGGGCGGCGGCGGCAGGGGCGGTGGCCATGAAGACAGCCCGGGCGGTGCGCCGGGCCATCTGGTAGCGCCCCAGGTTGGGCCGCGCCTGGTCCAGGAGGAAGGCCTTGGCGTTGGGTCCGTCCACGTCCGTGTCCAGCACCTGGGCGAAGCCCTCGTGGAAGCGGGAAAGGTGGCGGGTAAGCTCGTACCGAGGCCCTCCGGCATCCAGGGGCAGGCTCCCAGGAAGGATCATGAGGGAAGCGTCCCCCCGGCTCCACAGGGTGTGGACCACGGCGGCCATGAGGCGGAGTACCCCCCGGGTGCGCTGGAACCCCTCGAGGGCGGCCCAGTCCCCGTAGAGGCGGTCGAAGAGCTCCGGGTGGATGGGGTAGGCCAGCTTGAGGCGGCGCTCGTAGTCGGCCTCGGCGGTTTCTGCGGGGAACTCCCCTCTGTGCTCCCGGTAAAGGCGCATGAAGGCCTGCACCACGGCGTCCCGGTCCCGGAAGCTTTCCGCAGAGAGGGGCAGGAAGAGCCTGCGGCGCACAATCTCGTAGGACTCGTCCTGGGTGGCGGGCTGCCAGACGCTTTCCAGGCGGCCAAAGACGTTCTGAAGGCGGAGGAGGGCTTCCCGCCCACCCCCTCCTCCTACCTCGGCGTCGGAGGCGGGGAGGGAAGCCACCACCAGGGCTCGAGGGCTACGCTTGGCCGCCTCGGTGAGGGCCTGGGCGAAGGTGAGGTTTTGGTCGAAGGTGCCGGAGGGGAGGTCTTCCTCCCCGTGGAGGTTGCGCAGGTAGGCCACCCACTCATCGATGAGGACCAGGGCGGGGGCGAAGCGGTCGAAAAGCTCCTTGAGGGTGTCGGAGCCTGGGGCCACGCCCCGGAGATCCCCCTCCTCCACCAGGCGGTACCCCTCCACCCCGCCCAGCTGGTAGGCCATCTCCCCCCAGAGGGTGTGGACCACCACCCCTTCCGGCTTGGGGCGGCGCTTGGCGGGGTCCAGGGCGGTGCCCACCAGCACTGCCCGCCGGGCCTTGGGGGCCTGGGTGAGGCCCGCTTCCTTCAGCACCTCCTCCAGGCCCGGCACCTCGTGGGGGTCCAGCCCCCCGCCGAAGAGGTGGTAGAGGGCCAGCATGGAGTGGGTCTTGCCCCCACCGAAGGCCGTCTGGAGCTCCACCACGGGGTCGCCCCCGGCTCCGGAAAGCCGCCTCAAGGCGTTCAGCAGGAGGCGCCTCAGCCCCCCAGTGAGGTGGGTGCGGCGGTAGAACTCCAGGGGGTCGCCGTACTCGGGGCCCGCCTCTCCTCGAAGGACCTGGGCCAGATCGGCGGCGAACTCGGCCTCGCTGAAGCGGCCCGAGGCCACGTCCGGGTGGGGGGTGGCCACCTCCCGCCAGGGCTTGAGGCCGGAGGGGGTGGGGATCTGGGGAAGCTTGGCCGCTCGCTCCACCTCCCGCTTGGCCTCTTCCTCAAAGCGGCGGCGCAGAAGCTCCCGGGCCAGGCGCCCGGTCTCCTGGGCCTCTTCCGCGGCCACCATCTCCAGGAGGCGGGTCATGGTGTCCAGGGCCCGGTGGGCGTCCTCGAGGGTGAAGGCGTTCTGGTGGGCGTGGCGGTTGCGCACCTCCAAAAGCTCCTTCACCAGGGTGCGCCCCCACTGGCCCAGCTTCTCGTCAAAGACCTCGTGCCAGCGGTAGTCCATGAGCTTGAGGAGGGCCTGGGCGTCGGGGTCTTGCAGCTTGCCCCGGTCCCCCCTCACCGCCTCGAGGGCCTGCTCCAGCCACGCTTCCCCGTATACCCGGCGGTACTCCCGCTCTACAAAGGGGCGGAGGCCGACCTTCAAGAGGTCTAGGCCCCGCCCCACCATCTCCCGGTTGCTGAGCGCCATATTCCTAAGGATACGCGGCTGGGGTCCCAGGACCCGGCCAAATGGCCATGAGTGCCTATAGCTTTAGGGCGGGGAGCACCAGCCGGGGCAGGCCCATCTGGGCGGTGAGGAGGTCCACGTAGACCCTGAGGTAGGGCCAGAGGTTGAGGTGCAGGTTCCGCTCCCGGAAGACCCGGAAGAGGGCCTCGTCGGGGAAGGTGGAACTCCGGTAGCGGGCGGCTAGGCGCAGGTGGACGAAGCCGAAGCTCCCCTCTTCGTCCTGGAACTCCAGCCTGAACTCCAGGCCAGCCTGGAAGCCCTCCTCGGTCCTCGTGGGGCCGAAAGCGGAAAGCCCACCCGGGGCAGGGCCAAAGCGCTTTTTGCCCTGCGGAGGACGCTCCAGCTTGGCGTGGACCTCGAGGAGCTCCACCCCCAGGATCTCCAGGCCGGCGATGAAGTTGGCGTAGGCCTCCGGGGAGGGTTCCCCGTCCCCCTTGGTGGAGAGGAGCCCAGCCCGGCGCAGGGTGTTGTAGACCCGTTGGTAGGTGAGGCCAAGCTCCTTGGCGATGGCGGAGACGCTTTTGCCTTCCTGGTAAAGCCTGCGGATGGTAGCGGATTTGCTCTCCATTGCCCTAGGCGACTTCCTCGAGGAGGTGCTTCTCCCTTCGCGTTAGGGTGGCCCAGGTTTCCGCTACGGGCTCCCAGCCCTTGGCCGCGGGCTCAGCTATGGGCTCGTCCGCGCCCACGTGGTAGCGGGCCAGGACCTCGCCCTCCTCGTCGGTGAACTCCAGGCGCAGGGAAAGCCCCAGGGCCTGGGCGTAGCGGGCCAGCCCCTCGAGGGTCATGGAAAGCCCGGCGGAGGTTTCCATCTGGCTGATGCGGCTCCGGGACACCCCCAGGCGCGCGGCCACCTCCTTCTGGGAAAGCTTCCTGAGCTCCCGCAGGTAGTGCAGAAGCCAGGAAAGCTCCTCGTCCAGAACCTCACGGTATAGACGAGCGCTCTCGGGGTCCTTCAGGGACTCCTGGAAGTAGTCGCGGAAGTCCATGTGCCGGCCCATAATCAGTTCACCTTTCCCTTCTTCATGGCCTTGTAGGCTTGGACGGCCAGATTGAGGAGCTTAGGGTCCGGGCGGTTTTGGTCCTTGACCTCTCCTGCCGCCACGATAAAGAGAAGCTCTCCCTGGCGCCAGTAGTAGAGGCGGATACCCGTGCGGTGGCGGAGCTCCCAGATGGGCGCCTCCAGGTAGGCAAGCGGCTGGGCCAGAGGGGGGCGGAGGTCTGGGCCTTGCTCCTCCAGCGTGCGCAGGAGGCGCAGGGCGAAGGCGTGGAGCTTGGGGTTGTGGCGTTTGAGGTTTTCCAGCCAGTCCTGCACCTGCGAGCGCCCTTTGGCATCCACGTAGAACTCCACCCGGTAGCGCCCCACCTCACACCCCCATGGTATACCTGCTCGCAAGGTTAGTCAACGCTAACCTCCAAAAAGCTCCCCCTGCACCGCCCGCCGGGCTTTGCGGGCCTCCACGCTGAGGTGGCCGTAGCTTCCCGCCAAGAGGTTAAAGTCCTGGGCGTCCGCCAAGCGGCCCTTGCGCTCGGCCAGCCCGTAGAGGCGGTAGGCCAGGGCTCTGGCCCCTTCCGCCAGGGCCTCGGGGGTGCGGGCCAGGAGGCTGGTGGCGGCGGCTTCCCCCTGCTCCTTGAGGGCTTTGATGAGGTGGTGGGCTACCTCCCAGGCGGAGAGGCGGCGGTCCTGGGCAGGGTCCCAGCCCGCGGGGTACTCCTCGGGGCGGAGAAGGCGGACCTTTCCCCCTTTGGCCCGCAGGATGCCCCCCTCCTCGACGGCGGCCACGGAGATGTTCTTGGCCTTGGCCAGGGTTTCTGCGTCCCCGTAGGGGCCTTCGCCGTAGCCGTACTGGTCGTACCAGGCGATGGCGAAGCGGGTGGGAGCGTCCAGCTCCGCCTCCTCCTCGGCCAGGAACTCGTCCAGAACCTGGTTGATGAGGGCCAGGGCCTCCCGCACGGGGATGGCGCGGCCATCCGGCTCCAGCACCGCCCCGAAGCGGCTGTAGACGGCCATGCCGGGGCCGATGGCGCTTTGGGCCAGGTCCACGGGGGGAATGCTCCCCTGGGTGAGCTGGCGCAAGGCCAGGGGAAGCTCCCGCCTGAGGGCCCGGAGGAAGTCCTGGCGGGTGGCGGTGGGGGCGTCCTCTGGCCGGGGGCGGCAGACCAGGACGATGGAGGAGGCCAGGGCGTTGGAGTCCAACCCACGAGGGCGGTTAGTACGCTCCGTGCGCATGGGCCAGGTGGCGGTGATCTGGAAGCCCGCGTCCACCAGGCCCTGGAGGAAGGTTTCCCAGCCGGTGGAGGCCACCTTGGGGGCTTCGTCCTCCCCCTCCTCCCCGTCCTCTGCTTCCTGTTGCTTGAAGGCGTAGTAGAGGGAAAGGGGGTAATCCGGGTGAGCCTTGGCCCGGAGGTTGTGGAACACCTGGCGCATACCCTCCTCAAAGCGGCGCTTGGCCGCTTCCCTGCCCCCTTGGCGGTAGGGGTCGGCCACCAGCTCCTCGGCCTTGGGGGTGAGGAGGGTGCGGAAGAGGGCGGGGTAGGTGTCCCCCAGGACCTTGCGGAGCCAGACGTAGAAGAAGTCGGAGAGATCGGCATAGGGAACGTTGTCGTAGTAGGGCGGGTCGGTGGAGAGGAGGGGTGGGGTGGGGACCCCGTTCACCGAGTCCAGGGCGTTGGCCTGACGGGCCTGGCCCTCGGGGTAGGCAGGGAGGGCTTCCAGAGCTTCGGCTACCCACTCCACAGCGTCCATAAAGTTGCGTGTGGAGCCTGAGAAGGGATTTATCTCAGAAAAATCCCAAACCATTGGAAGAGCCTGACGCCCGAAAGCGCCGGCGACTTTGTCGCCGGCGCTTTGCCATCTTGATAGAGTGTTGTTGCTCTCAGCGAGTCGGTCTAGGGCAAAGGATAAGTACACCCCCGCCGCCTCCGCGTAGGCCCTGGCCCCCCTTCCCCCTTCCGCCAGGGGGAGGCTGTCGTCGGGGAGGCCCGCCTCGAGGGCGTCCCGGTAGACCTGCTCTCGCGCCTCCGCCACCAGGTCGGTGAAGGTGGTGAGGGCCACCAGCTGGCGGGGGGTGAAGAGGTCGGAAAAGCTTTCCAAGCCGTAGACCCAGGGGGTCATGTGCCGGCTATTCTTCGTGAACTCGATGTCTGGCTTCCACCATGGCACTGCCCCCTTGGCCACCTCCTCATGTTCCAGGGTGGGGGCGTGGTAGTTCCTCCCCCCCGGCCCCTCGGTCACCACGGCCATGAGCCTGGCCCCCAGGCGGCCCGCCTTCCCCTCCCTGCGCACGTGGTCCAGGGAGATGGGGGCCCCGCACACCAGGCACCGCCCGCCCCGCCGGTTCACGGTGCCCTCCACGGGGGGCTCCTTTCCCCGCTCCACCCGGAAGTGGACCCGCCCTTCCTGCACCTCGGGCACCACGAAGACTTCTTTGCCCTTCTTTTTGGAAAGCCAGAAGGAACGCACCAGGGGGGCTTCGGCCCGGCAGGCGGGGTTGGGGCAGGCCACGGTGCGGGCCCAAAGCCAGGCGATGATCCGCTCCCCCTTGAGGTCGGGGTAGAGGTGGCCGATGCGCCTCAGGGCCTCCTCCCGCATCCAGGCCCCGTAGTGGCGCACGTCCTGGGCCAGGCCCTTGGCCCGGGGAAAGCGGTCCGTGGCCTGGGCCTTGGCCCGGTAGCCCGGGTTCACCGGTGGCTGTCCGGCGAAGCGGGCGGGGATCTCCACCAGCGCCTTGTTGATGAGGACGGCTACCGGGTTCAGGTCAGAGGCGTAGGCCTTCAGGCCCAGGCGCTGGGCCTCGAGGGGGATGGTGCCCCCTCCGGCGAAGGGGTCCAGGACGGGCGGGGCCTTCTCCAGAAGGGCTTCGATGCGCTCCTCGTCCTTAGGGGAAGCGGGGGGTGCTTCCCCCAGGGCGCGGGCCAGGCTTCTGGCGATCTCGTAGCGGGCCTCCCGGATGACCCCGTTTTCCCCCTCGGCCCCCTCGGGGTCTTTGACCAGGTCCCAGTCCACCAAGCGCTCCATGAGGTCGAAGAGCCTTTGGCGCTCCCGCCTGGCCTCCTCCTCGGGCAGGTACTCCCCAGGGTCGTCCACTAGGCTAGCGAAGAGGACCGCCCGGGCCGAGGCCAGGGGCCGCCTGGCCCACCACAGGTGCAGGGTGGAGGGGTGGCCGTGGCGGATGGACTTCTCCCTGGATGCCTCCCGGTTGATGGCCTCGAGGGGTAGGGCGACTTCGATGAGCTTCCTCATGGGCTAGACCTCCAGGATCTCCAAAATCGCCGTGGCGGCAAAGGGGCGGTTGCGCCGGCTTTGGCCCATGGGCTCCAGGATCCCGTCCTGGACCAGGCGGTTCACCAGGCGGTTGGCCCAGGCGTGGGTGACCCCCAGGCGCTCCCGCACCCAGGGGACGGTGAGGAGGGGTTGCTGGAAGAGGAGGTCCACCAGGGCCAGAAGGTGGGCGCTACCCCCTTCCCGTTGGTACCGCTCCCGCCAGGTCTGCCGTAGCTCGACCAGGTTCTGGGCTTTGCGCACCGCATCCTCGGCCTCGGTCTGCACCCCCTGGAGGAAGAAGGCCAGCCAGGCCTCCCAGGCCCCTTTCTGGCTCACCTCGAGGAGGAGGTCATAGTAGGTGTTCCGGTGCCGCTCAAAGTAGGCGGAAAGGTAGAGGGCCGGTTCGGGAAGAAGCTTCCTTTCCAGGAGCATGAGGGTGATGAGCAGACGGCCTATGCGTCCGTTGCCGTCCAGGAAGGGGTGGATGGCCTCGAACTGGTAGTGGGTGAGGGCGATTTCCACCAGGGGAGGTAGGCCGTGGTCCTGGTGCCAGAAGCGCTCCAGAGCGTCCAGGGCTTCCCTCATGGCCTGAGGGGGCGGGGGCACGTAGCGGGCTTCCGCCAGGGAGCTTCCCGGTGGGCCAATCCAGTTCTGCCCCCGCCGGAACTCCCCCGGGGCGCGGCTTTGCCCCCGTACCCCCTGGAGGAGCACCGCGTGCATCTCCCTTAGGACCCGCAAGGAAAGGGGAAGCTCCCGCAAGAGCTCCCGCCCCTGCTCCAGGGCGCGGATGTAGTTGAGCACCTCCTTGGCGTCCTCCCGGGTTTCCCCTAGGGGGAAGAGGGGGGCTTGGGCCTCGAGGGCGTACACCTCCACCAGGCCCGCCTGGGTGCCCTCGATGCGGGAGGAGAGGACCGCCTCCTTGTGCACAAAGGGTTGGATGAAGAGGTAAGGGTTGGGCAGGGTGCGCAGGAGGCCGGCCAGCTCCCCCAGGCTTCCCCGAGCCCTGTCCAGGAGGCCCACGAGCCTGAGGGTCCAGGGGAGGGAAGGGGGCAGGGGCTCGGGGACAAAGGCATAGGCGCCGCCTATGTCCACAAGCCTTCCGGGAGCCTGGGGGGAGAAGTCCTCTGGACGCATGGGGTTTATGATACAGGGGCCCCCCTTTGGTATCACAAGCCCGTGGGTGTGGTACGGCTGTATCACAAGGCCACCACCTGCACCGCTTTGGCCAGGAGCTTTTTCAGGCTATAGTTCACGCTGGTGGCTCCGAAATCCGGCTCCTGCTCGAAGGGGGTGGGGATGTAATGGACCCTGAGGGCCCGCTTCCCGTCCGTTTCCACCACCGCCAGGAACCAGGAGGTGGGCTTGTTGAGGGCGGTGAGGATCTGGGTGCGGGAAAGGGTTACCACCTCCGAGCCCGGACCCTTGCCCTTGACCTCAATGAAGCGGAGGGTGCCCTGGGGGGTGCGGGACTCCACGTCGTAGCCGGGCCAGCCAGGGGGCATCTCCTGGGGCTCGTGCCCTAGGCGGCGCTCCGTCAGGAGGACCGCCTCCACCGCCAGCCGCTCCAGGCGCTCTTGGGCTTCCGCCTCGGGGGGCGTTGCCTTTGGGTCCAGGGGGGGCACCACCAGGACGGCTTGGGAGAGGCGGGGCGGGAGGGACTGGAGGTGCCGGGCCGCCTCCAGCTCCTGCTCCCGCCGCTTTAGACGCTCCTTGAGCTCGTCCGCCCTCCGGCGGGCGGCCTCTGCCCGGCCCGAGGCCCCCACCTTCCCCGCCTTGGCCCGCTCCGCCTCCTTAGCGGCCAGGCTGTCCCAGTGGTAAATCTCCGAAAGAAGCCGCTCCCGCACCGCCCGAAGGGTGCGGTCCACCTCTGCCTCGCGGAAGCGGCGCACCTCCTCGAGGTGCTCCCTGGCCAGCCTGGTGGCGGCGTAAGCCTCCGCCCGGGCCAGAAGCCCCGCCGCATCCCAGCCAGCCCAAAGCCGCAGGGCCTCGGCCCGCTCCTCCTCCGTGGCTGGGCGCAGGTCCAGGTAGGGGGCGGGCCCCTCCGCCCGCACCTCCCCCTCGGGGCTTAGGCTCACGTAGAGGAAGCGGCGGGAAACGGGGCCAAGGGCGTCCTGCACCTCGTGCTCCAGGGCCAGGAGGAGGCGGGGGGCCGTGGCCTCCTCGTCCACCAGGACCGTGCCCCGTTCCAGGTAGCCCCCCCACTCCCGGAGGACCGCCTCCAGGACCCCCTCCAAAAGGGGGTGCCCCGGCACCAGGAAGTCGGCCACGGGCTTCCCGGGGAGGCTTACCCGGTCCTTGTGGAAGGTGACCCGGGTGTAGCTCCGCAGGACGCCTGGCCTGGCCTCGCGCACCTTGGCGGGCACGAAGCTCACCTCCATCCGCCCCGCCTCCCGGGGGTGGACGGTGCCCCCCAGGGCCTCCAGGGCCTTTTGGAAGAAGCTTCCCAGGTAGTGGGGCTGGAGCCTCCGGGCCTCGGCCCGCTCCATGTCCAGGCGCAGCTCTTCCAGGCGTTTGGGGTCCAGGACCTCGGGGGCCAGGGCGTTTTGCAAAAGCCCTTCCAGCCTCTTCCGGTCCACCGCCCCCTCCACCTGGCGGAAGAGGCGGGCCCGCACCTCGGGGTCCTCCCCGTAGCGGATGGCCTCGAGGAGGAGTTCTCTAAGGGGCCTTTCCTGGAAAAGCCTGCCCAGCACGTCAAACACCCGCCCTCCCAGAGCTTGGCTGGCCTCCTCCAGCTTCTGGAGGAGGCGCAGGTAGACCTCCCCCTCCCGGGTGTTCTCCGCCACCAGGTTCCACATGTGGCAGACCTCCGTCTGGCCGATGCGGTGGATGCGGCCGAAGCGCTGCTCCAGCCTAGCGGGGTTCCAGGGGAGGTCGTAGTTGATGAGGAGGTGGGCCTGTTGCAGGTTCACCCCCTCCCCGGCGGCGTCCGTGGCCACCAGGATGAGGGCTTCCCGGTCCTGGGTGAAGCGGGCCTGGCGCAGGCGGCGCTCCTCCCGGGAAAGCCCCCCGTGGAGGCTCACCACCTGCTCGGGCCGCCCCAGGTAGGCCTGGAGGCGGCCTTCCAGGTAGTCCAGGGTGTCCTTGTGCTCGGTGAAGATGATGAGCTTCCGTCCGCGGATGCGCTCGTCCTCCAGAAGGGCCTGAAGCTCCTGCCACTTCCGGTCCTGCTGGCCCCGGAGGAGGGTCTTGGCCTGGGCCTCGAGGTGCCTTAGGGTGGCGATCTCCGCCTCCAGCTCCTTCAGGGTGCGGGCGGCGGTAGCCTGGTCCAGGACCTCCGGGGCGGCCTCCAGCTCCTCGTCGGGGAACTCCTCCCTCTCCTCGATGTCCTCCTCCTCCAGGGTGGGGAAGGCCAGGGTCAGGCCCCGGCGCACCTCCTCCCGGCGGGCCTCGAGGCGCTTCCGCCGCCTTTCCAGGGAGCGGTGGATGGCCAAGGGGCTGCTGGCCAGCCGCCTCTGCAGGAGGGTGAGGGCGAAGCCCACGGTGCGCCTCTGCCCCTCCTCTAGGGCCTCGGCCCGGTTCATTTCCTCCCGCACATAGGCGGTCACCGCCTCGTAAAGGGCCATCTCCTTGGGGGAGAGGCGGTAGGCCACGGTGTAGGCCCGGCGCTCGGGGAAGAGGGGGGTGCCGTCAAAGCGCACCAGGTCCTCCTTCTGCCGTCGGAGCCACAGGCCTTGGGCGTCGGGCGGGGGGCTTCCCGGCCGGGGCTTGCCCAGGAAGCGGTCGGGGTCCAGGAGGGCCAGGAAGAGGCGGAAGTCCTCCTCCTTCCCCCGGTGGGGGGTGGCGGTGAGGAGGAGAAGGTGCTTGGTCCGCTGGGAAAGCTCCTGCCCCAGGCGGTAGCGGCGGGTGGCCCTCACCTCCTGGCCGTAGTAGGTGGCGGCCATCTTGTGGGCCTCGTCCACCACCACCAGGTCCCAGTCCACCTCGAGGGCTTTGGCCGCTACCTCGGGGAAGCGGGCCAGGCCGTCCAGGCGGGCGATCCAGAGAGGGTGTTCCCGGAAGGGGCTGCCCTGGGCGGTTTCCAAGGTGAAGCGGGAGAAGACCCGGAAGTCCAGGCGGAACTTCTCCCGAAGCTCCTCCTGCCACTGGAGGACCAGGGCCCCAGGAGCCACCACCAGGCACCGCTCCAGGGCCCCCCGGAGGGCCATCTCCCGGATGTAGAGCCCGGCCATGATGGTCTTGCCCGCCCCAGGGTCGTCGGCCAGGAGGAAGCGCAGGGGGTTTTTAGGGATGAGGTGGCCGTAGACAGCCTCGATCTGGTGGGGCAAGGGCTCCACCAGGGAGGCGTGCACCGCCATCATGGGATCGAAGAGGTAGGCTAAGCGGATGCGCTTGGCCTCGGCGGCTAGGCGGAAGAGGTCCCCTGGGGCATCGAGGGGGAAGCGGGAAGCTTCTTCCACCCTTAGCCCCGCCAGGTCCTCGGGGTATAGGAGCGCCTCGCCCAAGCGGCCCTGGGGGTCGCGGTAGGTCACCTGCAGAGCCTCCCCCAAAGGGCGCACGTACTCCACCGTTACGCTTCCCCCAGGCAGGAGGCCCTGGAGCCGAACCCCTGGGCGCACCCGCTCGGGGGTCAGGGGAGCCTCGAGGGCCATAAGAACAGCTTAGGGCAAGAAGATGGGTCCATCGGGCAAATACGGACGGGGCATTTCGCGGAAGAGGACCAGAAAGCGGGGGGCTATTTGGGGGGCTATTGGAGCCGGAAGCAGGGGGATACCCCCGTACTATACCGGAAGAAAGTAATCATGAATAAGGGCTATCCCGGAGCTACCCGAATGGGTACGGAGGTACCTTTTGGGCCTGATAAGCGTGAGGTCGGTGGTTCAAGTCCACCATCGCCCACCAAGGGGCCCCGGAGCTTAGGCTCCGGGGCTCGGTTTTTCCTCCTGGCCCACCCGGACCACCAGAGTGTCGGCGATGAGGTCGTGCCAGGTCTGGCGCCTGGGGTGGAAGAGGGCCCAGAGGTAGCCGAGGAGGAGGGGAAGGGCGGAGAGGGTCTTTCCGGGGACCTCGCGGACGAAGGCGGTGAGCCAGTCCACCGGGCGGCCGTCGGGGCGCACCACCTTGAGGCCCAGGGCCATCTTCCCCGGGGTAGCCCCGTAAAGGGCGGTGAAGGCCACGTAGTAGGCCCAGCCCGGCACCACCTGGAAGAGGAAGTCCTGCAGGGGGGTGGTGGACCCCACCAGGGGGTTGATCCCCGCCAGGGCCATGAGGAGGAAGGTGACGGGAACGAGGATGAGGCTGTCCACCAAGGCCGCCACCAGCCGGCGCCAGGGGCTGGCGATCACCATAGCCCCCCTCCCAGGAAGCGGTACTCCAGGCGGAGGCGGCTTTCCCGCAGGGCCCGGAAGGCGCCCTCCAGCTCCGGGGAGCCCAGGCCCCAGAAGGGGCCCTCCCCCAGGAGGTCTTGCAGCAGGTTCCTGGGCCTCTGGTAGCGCACCAGGCGGAACTCGGCCAGGCCAGCCAGTTCGGCGGCCCTCCGGGCGGCCTCCTCCAGGTACCCCTCCCCGTCCGCCAGGCCCAGGGCCACCGCCTGCCGGCCCGAGTAGATGCGCCCGTCGGCAAGCCCCCGCACCTCCTCCAAGGAGAGGTTCCGCCCCGCGGCCACCCGCTCCACGAAGAGCTCGTAGGCCTCCTGGAGGTACCGCTGGAGGATCTCCCGCTCCTCGGGGGTGAGGGGCTTGAGCCCGGAGGCCAGGTCCTTGAGGTCCCCCTCCTTCAGCACCTCCACCCGGACGCCCACCCGCTCCAGGAGCCCCCCCACCTCGGGGATCACGGCGATAACCCCGATGGAGCCGGTGAGGGCGGTGGGGGGGGTGAGGATCTCCCGGGCGGCGGTGGCCACATAGTAGCCCCCGCTGGCGGCCACGGTGCCGAAGACGGCCACCAGGGGCTTCTCCTCGGATAGGGCCCGGAGGGCCCGGTGGATGGCCTCGGTCTCGGTGACGCCGCCTCCCGGGCTGTCCACCCGGAGGACCACGGCTCGGGCCCGGGGGTCTTCCCCGGCCTGGCGCACCTGGGAGAGGAAGGCCTCCAAGGACCTGCCCGTGGGGATGGGCCCTGTGAGCTCCAGGAGGACCACCTTCTCCCCCCGGCCGAAGAGGGTGGCCTCCCGCCAGGGGCGGGCGGCCTCCTCCGGCCGGGTGAGGCGGCCCAGGCCCACCACCGCCAGGGCGACCACCAGGAGGAAGAGGAGAAGCGCCAGCCAGCGCTTGCGGTTCATGGCCTAAGGCTACCACGGTTCCGCCAGGTAGGGGTCAGGGGTAAGCTGGGCCTGTGCTGCGGGTGGTGGTCGGGCCGGGAAAGGAGCGGAAGCTGAGGAACTTCTACCCCAGCCTCTACCGGGACGAGATCCTCGAGGCCCCGGCGGAANGAACTTCTACCCCAGCCTCTACCGGGACGAGATCCTCGAGGCCCCGGCGGAAGCGGGCGTGGCCGAAGCGGTGGCCGCGGACGGGAACTTCCTGGCGGTGGGCTACTTTGACCCCCTTTCCCGGGTGCCCTTCCGCGCCTACCGCTTCGACCCCGGGCCCCTGGACCGCCGCTTCTTCCGGGAGCGTTTTGAGCGGGCCTTGAGAAAGCGGGCGGGGCTTGGGCCCAGCTACCGCCTGGTCCACGGGGAGGCGGACGGGCTTCCCGGGCTGGTGGTGGACCGCTTCGGGGAGGTTTTGGTCCTCCAGGTGCGCACCCGGGGGATGGAGGCCTTGAGGGAGGTGTGGTTCCCGGCCCTTTTGGAAGCGGTGGGGCCCAAGGGGGTCTACGAGCGGAGCGATGTGGAGGCCAGGCGGCAGGAGGGGCTTCCCGGGCGGGTGGGGGTGGTGTGGGGGGAGGTGCCCCCCGTCTTGGAGGTGGAGGAGGATGGCCTCCGCTTTCCCATCCCCCTGGCCCTGGCCCAGAAAACGGGGTTCTACCTGGACCAGCGGGAAAACCGCCGGCTCTTTGAGTCCATGGTGCGCCCGGGGGAGCGGGTTTTGGACGTCTACAGCTACGTGGGGGCCTTCGCCCTAAGGGCCGCCCGCAAGGGGGCCTACGCCCTGGCGGTGGACAAGGACCTCGAGGCCCTGGCCGTCTTGGACCGGGTGGCCCTGAGGCAGGGTCTCCGGGTGGACATCCGCCAGGGGGAGGCCTTGGCGGTGCTGCGGGGCCTGGAGGGCTCCTTCCACCACGTCCTCCTGGACCCCCCCACCCTGGTGAAGCGCCCGGAGGAGCTCGCCCCCATGAAGCGGCACCTGGTGGACCTCCTCCGGGAGGCCCTGCGCCTCCTCGCCCCCCAGGGGTACCTCTGGCTTTCCGCCTGCAGCTACTACCTGAAGGCGGAGGACCTCCTGGAGGTGGCCCGCCGGGCGGCCGCCGACCGGGGGGTGCGCCTTAGGGTCCACGCCCTCACCTTCCAGCCCAAGGACCATCCCTGGAGCCTGCACGTGCCGGAAAGCCTCTACCTCAAGACCCTCGTCCTGCAGGAGGACGCCCTCCGGGGTCCGGCCCCTGTATGATGGGGGGGAAGCACCGCGAGGTGCGGAAAAGGAGGCAGGGATGGAAGTGGCACGGGGTTTGGAAGGCGTCCTCTTCACGGAAAGCCGCATGTGCTTCATCGACGGGGAGGCGGGCAAGCTCTACTACTATGGCATCCCCATCCAGGAGCTGGCGGAGCGGAGCACCTTCGAGGAGACCACCTTTCTCCTGCTGCACGGCAGACTGCCCAACCGAGATGAACTGGAGTCATTTCAGAAAGATCTGGCCCGGCGGCGGGTTCTGCCCGACCACCTCCTGGACTGCTTCCATCACTATCCCACCTCCGCCCACCCCATGAGCTTTCTGCGCACCGCCGTTTCCCAGCTGGGGATGCTGGACCCCACGGAGGGGGACATCTCCCAGGAGGCCCTTTACGAGAAGGGCCTAGACCTCATCGCCAAGTTCGCCACCATCGTGGCCGCCAACAAGCGCCTCCGGGAGGGCAAAGAGCCCCTTCCGCCGCGGGAGGACCTCTCCCACGCGGCCAACTTCCTCTACATGGCAAGCGGCGTGGAGCCCTCCAAGGAGCAGGAGCGCCTCATGGACGCCGCCCTCATCCTGCACGCGGAGCACGGCTTCAACGCCAGCACCTTCACCGCCATCGCCGCCTTCTCCACGGAGACCGACCTCTACTCGGCCATCACCGCCGCCGTGGCCTCCCTTAAAGGCCCCCGCCACGGAGGGGCCAACGAGGCGGTGATGCGGATGATCGAGGAGATCGGCACCCCCGAGAGGGCCCGGGAGTGGGTGCAGGAGAAGCTGGCCAAGAAGGAGCGCATCATGGGCATGGGCCACCGGGTCTACAAGGCTTTCGACCCCCGGGCCGGGGTGCTGGAGCGCCTGGCCCGGCGGGTGGCCGAGGCCCACGGCCACTCCCGGGAGTACCGCATCCTGAAGATCGTGGAGGAGGAGGCGGGGAGGGTCCTGAACCCCCGGGGCATCTACCCCAACGTGGACTTCTACTCCGGGGTGGTCTACTCCGACCTGGGCTTCGGCCTGGAGTTCTTCACCCCCATCTTCGCCGTGGCCCGCATCTCCGGGTGGGTGGGCCACCTCCTGGAGTACCAGGCCTTGGACAACCGCCTCCTGCGCCCCGACGCCAGGTACATCGGGGAGCTGGACGCGCCCTACGTGCCCCTGGAGGCCCGGGCTTAGGAGGGCGCTGAAGACAAGCCGGGGGCCTTGCCCCCGGGTTTTCCCCTCGAGGCCCCCTTCTTCCCGCTATGCCGCGCTCCCTACAGGCCCAAGGGGCTTGCCGAGCCCTCTACCTGGCAAGGCGGCGGCATCAAAGGCCACAAAAGGCCTCGTAGTCGATGAGTTCCCGCTGGGTGGGGTGGTCCCCACAGACCGGGCAGGCCGGATTGCGGCGCAAGGCGAGCTTGCGGAACTGGCCTTCCAGAGCGTCGTAGAGGAGCAGGGATCCGGCCAGGGGTTTCCCGATCCCCAAAAGCACCTTGAGGGCCTCCGCCGCCATGAGGCTTCCCACCACCCCCGGCAAGACCCCATAGACCCCGGCCTCAGCGCAGGAGGGGACGCTGCCCGGAGGAGGGGGCTTGGGGAAGAGGCAGCGGTAGCAGGGGCCCATCTCCCCTTCGGGGGTAGGGTGGTGGAAGACCGCCGCCTGGCCGTCGAACTGGTAGATGGCCCCGTAGACCAAAGGTTTTCCCAGGAGGACGCAGGCGTCGTTCACCAGGTAGCGGGTGGGGAAGTTGTCGGAGGCGTCCACCACCAGGTCGTAGGGCCTCAGGACCTCCAGGGCGTTTTCCGAGGTGAGGCGCAGAGGGTAGGCCTCCACCTCTACCAGGGGGTTTAGGGCCAGAAGGCGCTCCTTGGCCACCAGGGCCTTGGGCCGGCCCACGTCCTCCGTGGCGTAGAGCACCTGGCGGTGGAGGTTGGAAAGCTCCACCCGGTCCATCTCCACGATGCCCACCCGCCCCACCCCGGCGGCCACCAGGTACTGGAGGACCGGCACCCCCAGGCCCCCGGCCCCCACCACCGCCACGGAGGCGTGCTTGAGCCTCTCTTGGCCTTCAGGCCCCACCTGGGGCAGGATCATCTGGCGGTGGTAGCGGTCCAGCTCCTCCCTGGTCCACATGCCTAGGCCTCCCGGGTGCCGAAGCCTGGGGGCAAAAAGTCGGGGTAGTCGGGGTTGCCCTTGCGGTCGGGGGCCCTGGGGATCAGGTCCGAGGGGTGGGGTTCCCCCTTGCGGCAGTAGGGGCAGTCGTGGCGGACCTTGTAGCGCACGGGGCGGGCGGGAACCCCCAGGGCGATGGCGTGGGGGGGCACGTCCTTGGTGACGATGGCCCCGGTGCCCACCATGGCGTCGTCCCCGATGCGCACCCCGGCCAGGACCGTGGCGTGGTAGGTGATGCGCACCCCGCTCCCGATGACCGTCTCCTTGAGGGTGACGTCGGGGGAGGCCAGGACGTGGTGGGTGTGGCTGTAGACGTTCACGTAGTCGGAAAGGGAGGTGCGGTCCCCGATCTTTATGCCCCCGATATCGTCCAGGAGCACGTAGCGGTGGACCACCACGTCGTCGCCCAGCTCCAGGTTATAGCCCACGGAAAACTCCACGTTCTGGAAAAACTTGGGGTTCTTTCCCACCCGCTTGAAGATGAAGGGGGCCAGGGCGCGGCGGATGGCCACCCCGGAGTGCACGGACTGGCCGATGGGGGTGAGGTCCAGGACCTTCCAGAACCAGAGGAGGGGCTTGACCTTCTGGAACTTCTCGGGGTCCGTGGCGGCGTAGTACTCCGCCTCAAAGGTGATGCCCTGGGGGTCCAGGCCTAAGGCGGCCAGGGGGTTTAGCTCCAGGAGCTCCCCGTAGGGCCGGCCGTAGAGGAGGCGGGCGAGCTCCTCCCGCACCAGGGCGTTCCGGTCCACGCCAGGGTCGGCAAGCCGCTCCACCAGGTATCCCACGAAGCGGTCCAGGGCTTTCTGGTGCAGCGGGGCGATGGCTTGGGGCAGGAGCCAGGGCATACCGTCATCCTAAGGGCAAGGAGGGCAAAGGGTGGAGCCCGCCCTCACCTAAGGGCGGTAGCCCAGCTCCCTTAAGGCCTCCTTATCCTTGCGCCAATCGGGGTAGACCTTGACCTCGAGGTCCAGGTAGATCTGCCGGTTCAGGAAGACCTCCAGCTGCTTCCGGGCCGCCTGGCCGATCTCCTTGATCTTTCTGCCCCCCTCACCGATGACGATGGCCTTCTGCGAGGGCCGCTCCACGTAGAGGAGGGCTTTGATGTACAGGAGGCCGTTTTCCCGTTCCGCCACCTCCTCCGTCTTCACCGCCACCGCGTAGGGCACCTCGTGCCAAAGGCGCTTCATGGCCTCCTCCCGGACGATCTCCGCCGCCCACTCTCCGAAGTCCTGGTCGCTTTTGGCGAAGCCCTCGGGGTAGTAGAAGGGTCCTTCGGGGAGAAGGGCCAGAAGCTCCGCCTTGAGCCCCGCCACCTGGCGCTCGTCCAGGGCGGAGAGCATGCGGGCCTCGGCCTCGGGCAGGAGGGCGTGGTAGGCCCTCAGGGCCTCCTCGGGGTACCTGGCGGCGTCCAGCTTGTTGCCCACCAGGAGGATGGGCACCTTCCCCACCAGGGGTTTCAGGGCCTTGGCCACCAGCCCGTCCTCCGGAGTGGGGGGGTGGCGGAGGTCCACCACCCAGACCACAGCGTTCACATCGGCAAGGGCCTCGTAGACCTCCTGGTCCATGAACTCCCCCAGGGCGTCCATGGGCTGGTGCAGGCCCGGGGTGTCCACGAAGACGATCTGGCGGTTCCCCTCGGTGAGGATGCCCCTAAGGCGCTTCCTTGTGGTCTGGGGCTTGGGGCTTATCGGGGCCACCTTCACCCCCAGGAGGTTGTTGAGCAGGGTGGACTTGCCCACGTTGGGCTTGCCCACGATGGCCACGAATCCGGAGTAGGTCTTTTCCATGGTCTTTAGGTGATCCCGGCCCCCTCGGATTTGCCCGGAGGCAAGGGGCTGGACCTTCCGGGCCTTCCAGTATACTCCACCCCGTGGACCCTTTGGCCCTAGCCCTTCTGCCGGGCGTCGGTCCCAAGCGGCTTTTGGAGCTTCTGGCGGCGGAGGATCCCCTGGTGGCGTTGAGGGAGCGTTTTCCCCAGGCTGCGGCTGGGCTTTCCCAGGCTGAGGAGCGGGCCCGGGGGGAACGGGAGCGGGCGGAGGCTTTGGGGGTGCGGCTTTTGGGTCTCTGGGAGGAAGGGTTTCCCGAAGGGCTTAGGCGGCTTCCCCAGCCGCCCACCCACCTCTACCTGAAAGGGGAGCTGCCGGAAGAAGGGAAGGCGGTGGCCCTGGTGGGTACCCGGCGGGCCTCCCCTTGGGCGCTGGCCTTCGCCCGGAGGCTGGCCCGGGAGCTGGCGGGGGCGGGGCTTGGCGTGGTCTCGGGCCTGGCCCGGGGGATCGACCGGGAAGCCCACCTGGGGGCCCTGGAGGGGGGCGGGCGCACCCTGGGGGTCTTGGGGAGCGCCCTGGACCGGGTGTACCCCCCGGAGCACCAGGCTCTGGCGGAGCGCATGGACCTCCTTTCCGAGTTCCCCTTCGGCACCGAGCCCAGGGCCGAGTTCTTCCCCCGAAGAAACCGCCTCATCGCCGGCCTGGTGCGGGCGGTGGTGGTGGTGGAGGCCCCCCTGGCCTCCGGGGCCCTCATTACCGCCCGCTACGCCCTGGAGCTGGGCAAGGAGGTCTTGGCGGTGCCGGGCCGTCCCACGGACGCGAACTCCTTGGGGGCCAACCGCCTCATCCAGGACGGGGCCTACCCGGTGCTTTCCGCGGAGGACGCCCTCTCCTACCTGGGGTTTTCCGGGAGGCCCAAGGAGGCGGTGGCGCTTTCCGGGGAGGAGGAAAGGCTGTACGCCCTCCTCCGCCAAGGGGAAGCCCTCCCCGAGGACCTGGCCCAAGCCCTGGGGCTTCCCCCGGAGCGGGTGCTTTCCCTCCTCACCCTCTTGGAGCTCAAGGGCCTGGCCCAGGCCCTGCCCGGGGGCAGGTATGGGGCGACATAACCCCGGCCGGGCCTTAAGGCCCGGCCGGGAAGGCATAGGGGATGGCCTACTTGGCCTTGTCGTAGAGCTTCTTGGCGATCTCGTAGAGCTCGCCTGGGTGGAACTCGGGGGCGAACTCCGCGGCGTCGTGGCCCGCGTCGAAGACCGGGCCGCCCGCAGGGGGCCCGTCCACCACCACCACCTCGCTCCCGTCCTCGGGGGAGGCACCCCGCCAGAGGAGGCCCAGGTCCCCGTAGTCCTGGGCGCTGAAGCGGTAGAGGTTCCGGTGGAAGCCCAAGTCCAGGAACTTCTTGGCCTCGGGGATCCGGCTGTTGTCGATCCTGGGGATGGGGAGCATCTTGGTCATCTCTACCCCGGTGAGGCTCTCCAGGGCCTTGCCGTAGGCGGCGGCGTGCACCCCGCCCCGCACCAGGAGGTAGCCGATCATCTCCCGGGCCACGGGGTTAGCGGTCATCTCGTAGACCCTTAACTTGTGGGTGCGGGCGGCCACCTCCAGGAAGAAGTTGTGGAGTAGGTCCAGGATGAGGTTGCCGCTGGTGAAGACGTACTCCCCGTGCCAGTGCTCCCCCATGGCCCCCATGACCAGGCTGTTGGCCCCGCCGGCGATGAAGTGGGCGGCGTTGCGGGTGTCCTTGGCGAAGCCCAGGGGGGCGGCCACGGGGTCCACGCCCTCCTCCAGGTCCTTCCCCGGGTTCTTGGCCAGGAGGCTGTTGATGGTGGCCGCCACCAGCTCGATGTGCCCGAGCTCCTCGGTGGCGATGTTGGCGATGAGGTCGTAGTAGGGCTTTAGCGCCTTCTTCCCCCGGAAGTTGAAGGACTGGTACATGTAGTTCATCAGGGTGGACATCTCCCCAAACCGCCCCCCCAGGAGGGCCTGCACCGCGGCGGCGGCGTTGGGGTCCTGCTCCTTGGGCATGGGGAGTTCGATCTGCAGGCGGTCGATTCTCAGGAACATCCTTCTCACCTCCTGCCCGGCCCAAGCCGGGCACCTCCCACCCTAGGCCAGGGGCGGCAATAAGTCCAATAGATTCGGCTCTGGGCTAAAATAACTTAGAGTTATGACCTTGGATCAGCTGCGCTACCTGGTGGCCCTGGCGGAGGAGGGAAACTTCACCCGGGCGGCGGCGCGGGTCTACCTAACCCAGCCCGCCCTCAGCGTGCAGATCCGCAAGCTGGAGGGGGAGCTTGGGGTAAGGCTCTTTGACCGCAGGAAGGGGGAGCCTACGGAGGCGGGGCGGGCGGCGGTGGCCCAGGCCCGGAGGGTCCTGGAGGAGGTGGAGCGCCTGCGGGCCCTGGCCTCGGGGGAGGCGGGTCTTTTCCGGGGGCCTTTCCGAGTGGGGGTCATTCCCACCCTGGCCCCTTACCTCCTGCCCCGGCTTCTGCCCCGCGTGGCCGCCCGCTACCCCGACCTCGAGGTCTCCGTGCGGGAGGAGCTCACCCCGGGCCTCCTCCAGGGTCTGCTGGAGGGTCGGCTGGACGCGGGGCTCGTGGGCACGGAGGAACGGGTGCCGGGCCTCGTGGGCCTCCCCCTCTTCTCCGAACAGTTCCTGGCCTACGTCTCCCCGGGCCACCCCCTCTACGCCCGGGAAAGCCTCCACCCCCTGGAGATCCCCCTGGAGGACACCTGGGTGCTCTCCGAGGGGCACTGCTTCCGGGACCAGGTCCTTTCCGTCTGCCGCCCCAGCCTGGGGAGGCGCAAGGTGGAGTTCCAGAGCGGGGACCTGGAGACCCTCGTCCTCCTGGTGGAGGAGGTGGGGGGGCTCACCCTCCTCCCCGAGGTGGCCCTCTGGACCCTGCCCCGGGCCAAGTGGGCCCACCTGAGGCCCCTGAGCCCCCCGGGGGCGGGGCGCACGGTTTACCTCCTCCTGCGGGAGGGAAGCCTCAAGGCTCCCCTGGCCCGGGCCCTGGGGGATGAGGCCCGGGGGGTCTTCCGCGCCTTGCGGGAGGCGGCCCCGGGGGGCGGGGTTATGATGGGGGCGGAGGTTGGCCATGACCAAGCCTGAGGCCAAGGGCGGCGACGTGCAGATCAAGGCCGGGCTCATCTGGTTGAACGGGAAGCTCGTTCCCCAGGAGGAGGCCAAGACCAGCGTCCTGAGCCACGCCCTCCACTACGGCACCAGCGTCTTTGAGGGCATCCGCGCCTACGAAACCCCCAAGGGCCCCGCCATCTTCCGCCTCAAGGAGCACGTCCGGCGCCTTTTCCACTCCGCCAAGGTCCTGCGCATGGAGATCCCCTTCACCCCCGAGGAGGTGGAGGAGGCCATCCGGGAGGTGGTGCGCCAAAACGGGTACAAAAGCTGCTACATCCGCCCCCTGGCCTGGATGGGGGCCAGGGCCCTGGGGGTGAACCCCCTGCCCAACAACCCCGCGGAGGTGATGGTGGCCGCCTGGGAGTGGGGGGCCTACCTGGGGGAGGAGGCGGTGCGCAGGGGGGCCAGGCTCGTCACCAGCTCCTGGGCCCGCTTCCCCGCCAACGTCCTGCCGGGCAAGGCCAAGGTAGGGGGAAATTACGTGAATAGCGCTCTGGCCAAGATGGAGGCGGTGGCCGCCGGGGCGGACGAGGCCCTCCTCCTGGACGAGGAGGGGTATGTGGCCGAGGGCAGCGGGGAGAACCTTTTCTTCGTGCGGGACGGGGTGGTCTATGCCCTCGAGCACTCGGTGAACCTGGAGGGGATTACCCGGGATTCCGTGATCCGCATCGCCAAGGACCTGGGCTACGAGGTCCAGGTGGTGCGGGCCACCCGCGACCAGCTCTACATGGCGGACGAGGTCTTCATGACCGGCACCGCCGCCGAGGTGACCCCGGTTTCCATGATCGACTGGCGGCCCATCGGCCAGGGCACCGCCGGGCCCATCACCCTGAGGCTACGGGAGGTCTACCTGGAGGCCGCCAAGGGCCTGCGGCCCGAGTATGAGGGCTGGCTCACCTACGTGTAGGCCTCCGTGGGAAACCGCCGCTTGAAGAAGGCCGTGGCCAGCTACCAGGCCCGCATCCGGGCGCATCAGGCCAAGATCGAAGCGGAGCTTGCAAGACCCTCGCCCCGGTGGGAGCTCATCCGCTACTGGGAAAAGGAGATCGCCGCTTACCAGGGCAGGGCGGCCCGGTTGTTGCGTAGAATGGGAAAGGAGTAGCCATGCCCAGGCCGGGATTGCGCAAGGAGGTCCGCAGGGAGCGCTTGCGGGAGGTACGGGAAGTGCTTCTGGAGGAGCTGGACCGGGCGGCGGAGGAGTTTCGCACCCTCTGGAGGAGGGCCAAGGCGAGCCCTGAGGACGAGGAGCTTCTGGGAGAGCTCCAGGTCTTGGTTTCCGTTTTGGCGGTGAAGGCCAAGGCCTTGGAGGAGCTTTTGGAAGAGGAGGCCCTCCTCACTTCCTGAGCCAGTCTTCCAGCACCTTCTGGTAAAGCTCGGGGTCCAGGCGGGGCTTCTCGTAAAGCCCCGCCTTTAGCCTTTGCCTTTGGGCCTCAAAGAGGATCACCGCCGCGGCCACGGAGACGTTCAGGCTCTGGACCATGCCGAACATGGGCACCTGGATGGCGCCGTCGGCCAGGGCCAGGGCCTCCTCCGAGACCCCCCACTTCTCCGCCCCCAGGAGGAGGGCGGTGGGCCCGGTGTAGTCCACCTCCCGGAAGTCTTGGGCATCCTCCCACAGGGCGGTGGCGTAGATCCGAAAACCCAGCTCCCTCAAGTGACCGATGGCCGTTTGGATGTCGGAGTGCACCCGCAGGTAAACCCATTTGTGGCTTCCCCCGCTGGTCTCGTTGAAGGTGGGCACGCCCCCTGTGGGGTTCACCGCGTGGGCCTCGAGGACCCCCACCGCATCGCAGCTCCGGAGGATGGCCGAGAGGTTGTGGGGCTTGTGCACGTTCTCCAGGAGGACGGTGAGGTCGGGCTGCCGCCTCCTTAAGACCTCCTCGATCCGGCGCCTACGGGCCTCCGTCACGGCCTCTCAGCTTAGCGATGAGGGGCTTCAAAAGCCAGCGCTTGAGCTTCAGGGCCTGCCGGTTCACGATGAGCCGGGCGGTGGAGTGGGCCAGGACCTCCACCTCCACGAGGCCCGCCGCCCTGAGGGTGGCCCCGGTCTGCACCACGTCCACCACCGCGTCCGCCAGGCCGGTGACCGCGGCCAGCTCGATGTTCCCCGAAAGCTCCACCACGTCCGCCACCCAGCCCCGCTCTTTGAGGAGGCGGGCGGTGAAGAGGGGGTACTTGGTGGCGATGCGGCGGATGGGGGAGGTGTCCCCGGGGCGCCTTATGAGGGAAAGCCGGCAGGCGCCGAAGCCCAGGTCCACGGGCTCGAAGAGGTCCCGACCCGAGTCCAGGAGGATGTCCTTGCCCACCACCCCCAGCTCGGCGATCCCCAGGTCCACGTAGACGGGCACGTCCTGGTTGCGGAGCTCCAGGAGGGCGATCCCCCCTTCCTTCCCGTGGAGGAGGGCCCGCTCGCCCTCCACGGGGGGCAGGTCCAGCCCCGCCCCCTTCAGGGCCCCGTAGGCCTCCTGGAACATCCGCCCCTTGGGCAGGGCCACGGTGAGGAGGTAGCGCCTCACTCCACCCTCCAGAGCCTTTCCCCCTGGGCCAGGTAGGGGATGCCCCGCCTCCTGGCGTAGCCCAGGGGGTCTTCCCCGTGGAAAAGCTCCACCCGCCTCTCCCCGGCCAGGCGGCGAAGGGCTTTCAGGTCCAGGGCTAGAACCTCGGGGGCCTCCTCCTTCTGGGGCGGCCTCAGGGCCTCCAGGGCCCGTTCCACCCCCAGGGCGAAGCCCGCCGCCCGGGGCAGAAGCGCCCCGTCGTACCGCCCCCCGCCCAGGAGGGGCAGGCCGAACCCCGGGGTGTAGGCGCGGAAGAAGATGCCGGAGTAGTACTCGTAGCGCCGGGCCAGGCCCAGGTCCAGGAGGACGGGCCTCTCCAGGAGCGCCAAGGTCGTTTCCAGGTCCTCCAGGGCCTTGCGCGCCCTGGGGGGAAGGGGAAGGCCCTTGGCCTCGGCCAGCACCTCCGCCTCCCCGTAGAGGTCGGGGAGGGCCAGGAGGGTTTTCCGGGCCTCCTCGGTCAGGGGGTGGCGGGCGAGGAGCTCGCTGAGCTCGGGCAGGTTCTTGCGGTGGATGGCCCGTTGCGCCTCCTTTTGTGCCTCTTCGGGAAGGCCCGAGGCCTTGAGCACCTCCCCCACCAGGCTGGGCAGGCCCACCTCCACCACCCCCTCCAGGCCCAGGGCCTCGAGGGCGGCGAAGGCCAGGTGCAAGACCTCCGCGTCCGCCAAAGGCCCCGTGGCCCCGATGAGCTCCAGGCCCACCTGGGTGTACTCCCGTAAGCGCCCGAGCTCCGCGTCCCCTTCCCTAAGCCATAGGGCCCCCGCGTACTGGAAGCGGCGGACCCCTTCCCCCAGGTGGGGCCTTAAGAGCTTGGCCAGGAGGGTGGTGAACTCGCTCCTTAGGGCCAGTACTTCCCCCGTTCGGTCCACCAGCTTGAAGGCCCTTTGCGCCAGGGGGTGGGCGGGGTCGTAGCTCTCCAGGGCGGGAAGCTCCACGGGCTCGTAGCCGTGGCGCAGGAAAAGCTCCCTTAGCCTCCCCAGGAGCTCGGCCTTGAGCCGGGCCTCCGGGGGGAGGAGGAAGCGGGTGCCTTCGGGGATCATTCCTTGACCAGGATCTCCACGCTGAGGATCTTGTCCCGCTCCCCGGTGGCCCCCGGGCCCTCCGTGGGCCTTAGGCGCCTTACCGCCTCCATCCCCCGCACCACCCGCGCGAAGAGGGTGTACTGCCCCGTGAGGTGGGGGGTGGGGCCTAAGGTGATGAAGAACTGGCTCCCGTTGGAGTTGGGGTCCTGGGTGCGAGCCATGCCCACCATCCCCTCCCGGTCGAAGGCCAGCCCCGGGGCGATCTCCAGCCCGAAGGTGTAGCCCGGGCCTCCGGTGCCGGTGCCCGTGGGGTCCCCGGTCTGGGCCACGAAGCCGGGGATCACCCGGTGCCACACTACCCCCTCGAAGTAGCGGTGGAGGGCCAGGAAGACGAAGGAGTTCACCGTGTTGGGGGCCGCCTCCTCCAGGAGGTCCAGGAGGATCTCCCCCTGGGTGGTCCGGATGCGGGCGTAGTAGTCCCTGCCCGGTTCCAGGACCACCTCCGGGGCCCGGAAGGAGCGCACCGGGGTTTCCGCAAGGTAGGGAAGGGGCTTCATGCTCTCACCTCTGCAGGCGCCGAGGAGGACCAAGAGGCCGAGGAGAAGCGCGCGCACCCCTATAGCCTACACCCGGGGCAGGGTGATGCCCCTTTGCCCCTGGTACTTGCCCCGGCGGTCCCGGTAGGTGACCTCGGGCCTGGGGCCTTCCAGGAAGACGATCTGCACGATCCCCTCCCCCGCGTAGACCTTGGCCGGGAGAGGGGTGGTGTTGGAGATCTCCAGGGTGACGTGCCCCTCCCAGCCCGGCTCCAGGGGGGTCACGTTGGCCACGATGCCGCACCGGGCGTAGGTGCTCTTGCCCAGGGCGATGGCGATGACGTTTTCCGGGATGCGGAGGTACTCCACGCTCCGGGTGAGGGCGAAGGAGTTGGGGGGGATGATGACCTCTTCGCCCTGGTACTCCACGAAGCTCCTTTCGTCGAAGTTCTTGGGGTCCACCACGGTGGAGAAGACGTTGGTGAAGATCTTCCACTCGGGGGCGGCCCGGAGGTCGTAGCCGAAGCTGGAAAGCCCGTAGCTGATCACCCCCTCCCTGACCAGGCGCTCCTCGAAGGGCTCGATCATGCCCTTTTGGGCCATCTCCCGGATCCACCAGTCCGGCTTAATCATGCCTTCAACTATACCCGCTAGACTGGCCCTATGCGGAAGCCCTGGTCCCTCCTCTTACTGCCCCTCCTCGCCGCCTGCGGCACCCAGGACCCCACGGGGGCGGGGATGGAGCCCCTGCGCCTCACCAGCACCAGCCTTCCCCCCGCCTACCTGGGGGAAAGCTACAGTGCAGCCTTCAGCGCCGAAGGCGGCGTGCGGCCCTACACCTTCCGCCTCGAGGGGAGGCTTCCCCAGGGCCTCGCCTTCCAGGGGGGGCGGATCGCTGGGGTACCCAGGGAGAGGGGCCAGTTCCCCCTCACCCTCACCGTGGAGGACGGGGCCAAGAACAGCCGCGTCCAGCGGCTCACCCTCACCGTCAGCGACCCGCCCCCACCCCGGCTCACCCTGGTAGCCCCCCCGGCCCAGGTGGAGGGCCCCTTCCTCCTCCTGGGGCGGGTGGAGGTGCGGGAGGCCTTGGGCTTCCAGCTGGAGCTCCGCCTCGTGGACCTGGTCCCCGACCTGGGGAGCCTGCGGGCGGCGAGCCCCGTCCACCTCCTGGACTACGACCCCACCACCGGCCTCCTCCGCCTGGACCTGGCCTTCCCCAGGCCGGTGCGGGACCAGGAGGCCTTCCGCCTCCTTCTCACCCCCCAAAGGCCCCTCGTCCCCCGGTTCACCCCCCGGGTGGTCCTCTACGACCGGGAAGGGAGGCCTCTGGGGGAGCCCCTGCCCCGGGGGCGGCCCTTCGCCGACCTCCTCGGCCTGGCCCAGGCCTGGGGCCGGGAGGGCCGGGAACTGCGGGAGGACCTGAACGGGGACGGCCGGGTGGACCGGGCCGACCTGGAGCTCCTGGCCCGGGGGTACTTCCCCAGCGCCCAGCCCCCGCCCCTCCTGCCCCCCCAGGGGGAGGACCGTTCCCCCTGAGGCGGGGCCGGAAGGTGGCCCTATCCCTCCTCCCGCCGCCCGCGGAAGACCAGGCGGAAGGGCACTTCCTTTAGGCCCAGGTCCTCGCCGATGCGGTTTTTGAGGTAGTTCTCAAAGGACCGGGTGACGAACTCCGGGTGGTTCACGAAGAGGACGAAGGTGGGCGGGGCCACCTCCGGCTGGGTGGCGTAAAGGAGCTTCAGGGGCTTGCCCTTGAAGTTGGGGAGCTGGACCCTGGCCGTCCACACGGAAAGCCAGCGGTTGAGCTCAGCGGTGGGGATGCGGGTGTGGTTGAGTTCGTAAAGCCGCGCCGCCTCGGTGAGGAGCCTGTCCAGGTTTTGCCTGGTGAGGGCCGAGGTGAACACCCGGGGCAGGTGCTCCAGGTGGGCGAGCTTCGCCTTGAGCTCCCGCCGCACCTTGGGGGCCTCTTCCTTAGCCACCCGGTCCCACTTGCTGACGGCGAGCAGTACCGGCTTGCCCGCCCCCAGGGCGTGGTTGGCCAGCTTCAGCTCCCGGTCCCCCACCTGGAAGGGGTCCACCACCAGGAGGACCACGTCCGCCTCCTCGATGGCCCTTAGGCTCCGCCTTATGGCCAGCTCCTCCACCAGGGTCTCGGGGCGCTTGCGGATGCCTGCGGTGTCCACCAGGACGAAGTCCTGGCCGCGGAAGGAGAAGCGCACGTCGATGGCGTCCCGGGTGGTGCCGGGCTCCTCGGAGACGATCACCCGCTCCTCCCCCAGGAGGGCGTTGAGGAGGCTGCTCTTCCCCGCGTTGGGCCGCCCTACCAGGGCCAGCCGGATGGCCGCCACCTCGGGCCCGGACTCGATGTGCCGCACGGGGAGCTTCTCCCAGATGGCCTCCAGGAGGTCCTCCAGCCCCCGGGCATGGGCGCTGGAGGTGGGGATGGGGTCGCCGAAGCCCAGGGCGTAGAGGGGACCCAGGTAGGGCTCGTGCCCGGGATCGTCCACCTTGGTGGCCACCAGGACCACGGGCTTGCCCTTTTTGCGCAGGTACTCCGCCACCTCGAGGTCCGCCTGGGTGAGCTCGGCGCGGCCGTCCACGGCGAAGAGGACCACCTCCGCGTCCTCCAGGGCCCGGTCCACCTTCTCCCGGATCTTCCCCTCCCACCTATCTCCGGACCAGAGCCCCCCGGTGTCCACCAGGAGGAAGCGGCCCCGGTCCGTTTCCACCACCCCCTCCTTGAGGTCGCGGGTGACCCCGGGCACGTCGGCCACCACCGCGCTCCTTTTCCCAAGAAGGCGGTTGAAGAGGCTGGACTTGCCCACGTTGGGCCGGCCCACGATCACGACCCTGTGCATCCTCACCCCAGCAAAGCGGGGTGGGCTGGCCCCACCCCGGCTTCCCCCAGTGTACCACAGGGGGTATACTGGCGGGGTTATGCGCGCCCTCGCAGGCTGGGTTCTTCGCGGGCTGGGCTGGCGGTACCACATGCCGCCTCCCCCCAGTAAGAAGTACGTGCTCGTCGGGGCCCCCCATACCTCCAACTGGGACTTCGCGGTGGGGTTACTGGCCCTTTGGGCCCTGGGCATCCGCGCCCGGTGGCTGGGCAAGAAGGAGCTCTTCCGCCCCCCCTTGGGCTGGCTCCTCCGTCTCCTGGGGGGTATTCCCGTGGACCGCTCCCGCAGGAACAACCTGGTGGAAGGGGTGGCGGCCATCTTTCAGCGGGAGGAGGAGATCGCCATCCTCATCACCCCCGAGGGCACCCGAGGAAAGGCCCCCTACTGGCGCACGGGGTTTTACTACATGGCCCTGGGGGCCGGGGTGCCCATCGCCCTGGGCTACGCCGACTTCCGGCGCAAGGAGGTGGGCATCGGGGGCTACCTCTGGCCCACGGGGGACTTAAGGCGGGACTTTGCCGCCATCCGCGCCTTCTACGGGGACAAGGTGGGGCTCAGGCCGGAAAAGCAAGGACCCGTCCGCTTGCGGGAAGAGGTGGAGGAGGCTAGGGCCTGAGCTCCAGGACCACCACCGCCAGGGCGTGGCCCCGCTCGTGGCTGAGGGAGAGGTGGGCCCAAAGCCCCCTCGCCCGCATCTGCTCCTCCACCCGGGGGGCAAAGCGGAGGAAGGGCCTTCTCCCCGCCATCCCCACCCAGACCTCCTTCCAGGAGAGGCTCTCCGGCCAGCACTTCTGGAAGGCCTCCTTGGCGGCCAGGCGGGCGGCGAGGCTGGGGGCCGGGTCCTGGTGGCGGAGGGCGTAGGCCACCTCCTCCTCCACAAACAGGCGCTGCAGAACCCTCTCCCCGCGGCGGGCGAGGAGCCTGCGCACCCGGGCGATCTCCACCAGGTCGGCGCCCAGGGCCAGGATCATGGCGCCGCCTCCTTCACGGGGCCATTCTAAGCCCCCGCCGCGGCGGGGGCCACAAGGCCACGGACCCCCTCCCTTGAGGCCCGGCCCTTTCCCGTGCTAGGGTGCTCGGGTGCTGCCCAAGGCCTTCCTCACCCGCATGGCGGCCCTTTTGGGGGAGGAGTTCCCGGCCTTCCTCAAAGCCCTCACGGAAGGGGAGCGGGCCTTTGGCCTGAGGGTGAACACCCTGAAGCTTTCCCCGGAAGCCTTCTTGCGCCTTTCCCCCTGGCCCCTGGAGCCCATCCCCTGGTGCGAGGAGGGCTTCCACTACCCCCCCGAGGCCCGGCCCGGCCCCCACCCCTTCTTCTACGCCGGGCTCTACTACATCCAGGAGCCCAGCGCCCAGGCGGTGGGAGCCCTCCTGGACCCCAAGCCCGGGGAGCGGGTTTTGGACCTGGCCGCCGCCCCCGGGGGGAAGACCACCCACCTCGCCGCCCGCATGGGGGGGCAGGGGCTTTTGCTCGCCAACGAGGTGGACGGCAAGCGGGTGCGGGGCCTGTTGGAGAACGTGGAGCGCTGGGGGACCCCCATAGGGGTGCTCCAGGCCCCGCCCCGGGCCCTGGCGGAAGCCTTCGGCCCCTATTTCCACCGGGTGCTCCTGGATGCCCCCTGCTCCGGGGAGGGGATGTTCCGCAAGGACCCCGAGGCCGTTCGCCACTGGGGCCCCAAGGCTCCGGAGAGGGCCAGCGGGGTGCAGAAGGCCCTCCTGGCCCAGGCCGCCCGCCTGGTGGGGCCCGGAGGGGTCCTGGTCTACGCCACCTGCACCTTTGCCCCCGAGGAGAACGAGGGGGTGGTGGCCCACTTCCTCAAGGCCCACCCGGAGTTCCACCTGGAGGAGGCCCGCTTTCACCCCCTCTTTGCCCCCGGGGTGCCGGAGTGGGGGGACGGGAACCCCGAGCTCAGGAAGACCGCCCGCCTCTGGCCCCACCGCCTCCGCGGGGAAGGGCACTTCCTGGCCCGGTTCCGCCGGGAGGGGGGGGTGTGGGGCACGCCCCCCAAGGAGCGGGTGCCCCCCTTGGGCCTCGAGGCCAGAAGGGCCCTCGCCGCCTTCCTGGAAGGGGCGGGGCTCGGCCTGGAGGGCCCCGTCTTGGAGCGGGCCGGCCACCTCTACCTCCTGCCGGAGGGGATGCCCTCCCTCTCAGGCCTCAAGGCCCCTGCCCCTGGGCTCTACCTGGGCCGGGTGCAAAAGGGCCGCTTCCGCCCGGGCAAGGCCCTGGCCCTGGCCTTCGGGGCGGGCCTGCCCTGGCCCAGGCTCCCCCAGGTTTCCCTGCCGCCGGAAGACCCCCGGGCCCTGGCCTTCGCCACGGGGGAGGGGGTGGGGTGGGAGGGGGAGGACCTGCCCCTGGCCCTGGCGGTCTTGAAAACCCCCCTCGGGGAGTTCCCCCTGGACTTCGCCAAGGCCAAGGGGGGGGTCCTGCGGCCCGTGGGCCTGGGGCTTTAGGGGGGGGCGAGCCCCGCCGCCTCCAGCTCGGCCTGCCACGCCCCGTAGGCTTCCCGGAGGAGGGCTTCCGGCAGGGGGCGGACCTCGAGGCGCCCTGGGGCCAAGGGCACCACCCAGTGGAGGCGTTCCGAGACCTTCTTCTTGTCCCGGGCCAGGTAAGGGAGGAGGTCCTCCCAGGCCAGCCGGGGCAAGGGGGGCGGGGCCAGCCAGCGGAGGAGGCCCTGGACCAGGGGGACCAGGTCCTCCCCCCCCAGGGCCCGGCCCAACAGGGCGGCGTAGAGGAGGCCGTAGGCCACCGCCGCCCCGTGGGGAAGGGCGTGGTGGGTGGCCGCTTCCAGGGCGTGGGCCAGGGTGTGGCCCAGGTTCAAAAGCCGGCGTTCCCCCCGTTCCAGGGGGTCCCGCTCGGTGACGCCCACCTTCACCGCCACCGCCCGGGCCAGGTAGGCCTCCAGCCGGGGGCTTTCCGGGGTGAGGTCTTCCACCCACAGGAGGTCCTCGTCCCCGGAGATGAGCCCGTGCTTGAAGGCCTCCACCAGCCCCTCCTTGAAGGCCAAGGGGGGAAGGGTCCGGAGAGTCCGTAGCTCCGCGTAAACCCCTTGGGGGAAGTGGAAGGCCCCCACCAGGTTCTTCCCCTGGGGGAGGTTGAGGCCGGTCTTGCCCCCCACGCCGGCGTCCACCACGCTCAGCGTGGTGGTGGGGAAGGCAAGGTAGGGCACGCCCCTGAGGTAGGTGGCGGCCACAAATCCCCCCAGGTCGGTGAGGGTCCCCCCGCCCACCACCAGCAGGGTGGCGTTCCGGGGTAAGCCCCCTTCCGCCAGGAAGGAGAGGACCTGGCCGTAGACCTCCAAGGTCTTCACCCCTTCCCCCCCTTCCAGTCCCAGGCGGTGGGGTGCCCCCAGGGCCTCCGCCACCTCCAGGGCGAAGCCCTCCACCTTGCGGTCGTAGAGGAGGGCCTTGGGGCCTTTGGGCGCCCCCACCTGGGCCAGCACCCCTTCCCCGATAAGGATGGGGTAGGGGATGGGTTTACGGACGCTTAGCCTCTGCATGGCTCCAGAGCTTCTCCAGGATCTCCTCCACCACCTCCTCCACCCGTCTTCCATCCGTGGACACGTGCACGTGGGCTTCCCGGTAGATGGCTTCCCGGGCTTCCAGGAGGGTCCTTATGCGCTCCAGGGGGTTTTCCACCTGGAGGAGGGGACGCTCCCCCGGCCTGCGGGTGGCCCGCTCCAGGATGGTCTTTGGGCTAGCCCAGAGGGCCACCACGGGGCCCCTGGCGAGGAGCAGGGCCCGGTTTTCCGGGTCCACGAAGGTGCCCCCGCCCAGGGAGAGGACCAGGAAGTCCTTGGCGATGAGTTCCCGCACCGCCTCCTTTTCCATGCGCCGGAAGGCCTCCTCCCCCAGGTGGCGGAAGACGTCGGGGATGGAGAGGCCGGTGCGGCGCTCGATGTAGCGGTCCAGGTCGATGAAGTGGAGCAGGAGGGCCCGAGCAAGCTCCCTCCCGATGCGGCTTTTCCCCACCCCCATGAAGCCGGTGAGGCTCACGAAGGTGGCGGGGCGGGGCACCTCGAGGCGGGTCATGGGGTCATCCTACGCCTAGTAGGCGAGGGCGCGGACCCGGTAGCGCTCCACCCGCTCCTGGAGTTCCTCGAGGGTGTCCCCTCCGAACTTCTCCAGGTAGGCCTGGGCCAGGACGATGGCGGAAAGGGCGCAGAGGATGACGCTGGCCGCGGGGACGGCGGTGGTGTCCGAGCGCTCCCGGGCAGCGTCTTTGGCCTCGTGGCTCACCACGTCCACGGTGGGGAGGGGCCGCATGAGGGTGGCGATGGGCTTGAGGGCGGCCCGCACCACCAGCTCTTCTCCCGTGGTCATCCCCCCCTCCAGCCCTCCGGCCCGGTTGGTCTTGCGGTAAAAGCCCCCTTCGGGGCTCCAGTAGATGGCGTCGTGCACCTCGGAGCCCCGGCGCATGGCGTTCTCGAAGGCGGGGCCGATCTCCACCCCCTTGACCGCGGGGATGGAGAGGGCCATCTGGGCCAGGCGGCCATCCAGCTTCCGGTCCCAGTGGACGTGGCTCCCCAGGCCCGGCACCAGGCCGCGGAAGCGGGCCTCGATCACCCCCCCCAGGGTGTCCCCTTCCGCCTTGGCCTGGTCGATGCGGCGGATGGCCTCGGCCTCGGCCTCGGGGTCGGTCATGCGCAGGGGGCTTTCCTCAATGCGGGGGACCAGGTCCCAGGAGAAGGGCACCCGGGCCCACACCCCCGCCATCCCCGGCACGTACCCCACCCCCTCCACCCCCAGGAGGGCGAGGAGCTTCAGGGCCACCGCCCCCACCGCCACCCGCATGGCGGTCTCCCGGGCGCTGGCCCTTTCTAGCACGTCCCGGAGGTCCTTGTGCCCGTACTTGATCCCCCCGGCGAGGTCCGCGTGGCCGGGGCGGGGGGCGGTGAGGGCCCTTTTCCTGGGCTCATTTCCCGGGGCCGGGTCCATGACCTCCACCCAGTTCCGGTGGTCGGCGTTCCGGATGGCCAGGGCCACCGGGGCCCCGGTGGTGCGCCCGGCCCTGACGCCGGCGCGGAACTCCACCCGGTCGGTTTCGATCACCATGCGGCGGCCCCGCCCGTAACCCTTCTGGCGCCGCTCCAGCCAGGGGTTGATGTCCTCCTCGGTGAGGGGTAGCCCCGCGGGCAGCCCTTCGATGATGGCGAGGAGCTCGGGCCCGTGGGACTCGCCTGCGGTCAGGAACCTCATGGGCCCATTGTAGGCCAGTTTTCCGGGGATTACCGCAGAAAGGTGAGCAGGGCCAGGACGGCGGCCAGGGCGGTGAGGTAAACCATCATGCGGTTGAAGGCGGCGCCGATGTCTCCCTTCAGCTCCTGGCGCAGGGCGGAGAGCTCGCCCTTCAGCTCCTGGCGCAGGCCGGCCATCTGCTGGGCCTGTTTGGCCTCCAGGGCGGAGAGCTCGCCCTTCAGCTCCTGGCGCAGGCCGGCCATCTGCTGGGCCTGTTTGGCCTCCAGGGCGGAGAGCTCGCCCTTCAGCTCCTGGCGCAGGCCGGCCATCTGCTGGGCCTGTTTGGCCTCCAGGGCGGAGAGCTCGCCCTTCAGCTCCTGGCGCAGGCCGGCCATCTGCTGGGCCTGTTTGGCCTCCAGGGCGGAGAGCTCGCCCTTCAGCTCCTGGCGCAGGCCGGCCATCTGCTGGGCCTGTTTGGCCTCCAGGGCGGAGAGCTCGCCCTTCAACTCCTGGCGCAGGCGGGCCATCTCCTGGGCGAGCTTGCCCTCGAGGGCCTTCACTTCCTCCTTCAGCTCCTGCCGCAGGAGGTCCATGCGGCTTTCCAGGGAGGTCATGCGGTTCTCCAGGGCGGTCATGCGCCCGGGAAGGGTGGCCATGACCCCCTCCACGATGCCCTCCAGCTTGTACAGCCGTTCCTCAGCGGTCATCTGGGCTTAGGATAGCACGGGCCCCTGGCCCCCAAGGGGAGGCCCCGGGCCGCGAGGGGTACCTAGCGGCTTGCGGTTTCCCTGAGGATGTCGGCGGTGATCACCACCAGAAGCTCCCGGTCCACGTTCTCCGCCGTGCGCTGCTTGAAGAGCTCCCCGATCAGGGGGATGTCCATGAGGAGGGGCACCCCCTGCTGCACCTGGGTGGTCTCCTGGGCGGTGAGCCCCCCCAGGATCACCGTCTGCCCGTCCTGCACCCGCAGGGTGGTGGTCACCACCTGCTTGGTGAAGCGGTCCACGTCCCCGTCCACGGGGTTGCGCTGCACGTTGCCGGAGACCTCGGCCTGGATCCTGAGGAGGATCTGCCCGTCGGCGGTGACCTGGGGGGTGACCTCCACGATGATGCCGATGTCGAAGGGTACCCTTTCCACCCGGTCCCCCACCACCCGGCGGATGAGGAAGGTCTCCCCGGACTGCAGGCGGGCGGTCTGGTTGTTGAGGACGGTCTGGTTCACGTCCCTTAGGGCCCGGGAAAGCCCCTGGCGCTGGAGGGCCTCGAGGGTGGCCAGGATGTTCAGGGCGGCGAGGCTACGGGTGCTGTCGAAGATGAGGGAAAGCCCGGTGTCCAAGATGCTGGCCACCACGTTTCCCCCGGCGATGGTGTTCCACTTGAGGCCCAGGTTTTGGGTCACGTTGGCCTGCACCTCCTGGATCCGCACCCGTAAGGCCACCTGGGGCACCGGCTGGTCCAGCCGGGGGATGAGGCCCTCCACCAGGCTCAAGTCCTCCTGGGTGCCGGTGACGATCAGGGTGTTGGTGCGCTCGTCAGCCACCACCGTGGCCGGGCGCACCCGGGGTGCGCCCTGGCCCTCGGCCTGGGGCTGGCGGGCCAGGAGGGCCTCCTGAAGCACCTTGGCGAGGTCGGCGGCCTTGGCGTTGGAGAGCTGGTAGGCCCGCTGGAACACGGGCGGGCCCTGCTCGGGGGCCCGGTCGATCTGGGCGAGGAGGCTTTCCACCTCGGCGAGCTGCCTTTCCGTGCCCCGCACGGAGAGGACGGGCTGCCCCGGCACGGTCTGCACCACGATCCCCGGCACCTCCCGGGCCAGGAAGGGGGCCACCCGCTCAGCGTCGGCGAAGCGCAGGGGGAAAAGCCGCCGTACCGCGGCCTCCTGTGGGGGAGGGGCCACCTGGGGGGGGACGTCCGCCGCCCTAAGGATTTCGCCGAAAAGGGCGTGGTCCGCCTCGGTAGCCTCTAGGAGGAGGGCCCGGGGGTTTCCTGGGACGCTTTCCAGACGGCTTTCGGGGAGCTCCCGTTCCAAAAGGGGCCGCAGGCGCTCCTGGGCCTCGGCGAAGGTGAGGTTTTGCAGGGCGTAGACCCGGCGCACGCGTACGGGGGTTTTGGGGACGTCGGCGGTTTGGAGGAGGGCCTCCAGGCGGGCGTGGTCCTCCAGGGTAGCGAGGACCAGGGCCCGTTTGGGGTCGGTGGGGAGGACGCCGATCTGGGCCCCGGGCACCTGGGCCTGGAGAAAGGCCAGGAGTTCGGGGAAGGTGGCGTGGTTGAGGGCGTAAAGCCGCTCCACCCGGGGCCTGGGCTCCACCAGGGGAGGGAGGGGGCGGAAGTCGATCCCTGCCCGCCGGAGGATGTCGGAGAAGCGGGTGTGCTGCTCGCCCGTGGCCAGGACGGAGAGGATGGCCCTGAGCCTTCCCCCCTCCTCCACCACGATCCAGTTCACGCTAAGGCCCGCGGCCTCTCGGGAGAGGAAGGGGAGGAGGTCGTTTTGCACCCAGGCCTTAGCCCCGTCGATGTTGACCACGGTACGGGGCTGGCCCTGGGGGTCGGTTTCCGTGCGCCGGTAGGTGATCTCGGGGATGCCCACGATGTAGGGCCTGCGCTCCGCCGCGCCCACCCGGCTCGGGGCGTCCACCAGGGCGGTGATCACCTGGGTGGGGGCCACCACCACCACATCGGGGGGCAGGAAGAGGTAGTCCAGCCCAAACTGGGTGCCGTAGGTGGCGAAGAGGAGGTCCCAGACCTCACGGAAGGGCTTGCCCTGGAAGTCCAGCTTCACGTTGGGCAGGGGAGGCTCGGCCCGGGCGGGGTCGCCCGTGGGGTCGTAGGCCCGGTAGATGAGGGGCTGGAGGCCCACGCTCCGGGCCAGGGCCTCGAGGACCACGTCCAGGGGGAGGGTGAGGCCCGCCCGCACCTGGCTCTCCGAGACCTTGAGGTCGACCCTGGCCTCAAAACGGGGGTCCTGGGGGAGGCTTCCCGCCAGGGCGGTGAGGCTGAGGGCCACCAGGGCCCATGCCAGGGACTTCATAAGGGTTTTCCTAATAAAGCGCCTCATTGGCCACCTCCAGCTTCCAGAGCTAGGGGGATCTCCAGGGTTTCCTCTCTCATGGACAAGACCACGCGGTCGCCTTCGATGCGGCGGATCACGGCCTCACTCCCGGGGATAGGGCTGCCCGTGGGCAGGACCAGGTAGCCCTCCTTGCTCTCCAGGATGGCCACGCTCACCGGGCCCAGCAGGGTGCCCGAAAGCCTCAAGCCTCTTTCCTCCACCAAGGCCTCCAGGGCGGATCTGGGCTGAGGGGTGACGGTGGGCGGCCCCACCTCGGCCTCTCCGGGCAAGGGAGTTTCCACCAGGAAAGGGGGAGGGACCAGGCTCACCGGCACCTCCACCTGCCCGGGGGGCGCTTCCGCCTGGGGGGTCGGGGAGAGGACCTTGGGGGCGGGCAGGGCCCCGGCGGTGCCAGGGAGGGGCCGGGGGGCTGGAGCGGTGCCCGGAGCGGGCAGGGGGGTTCCTGGGGTCACCCGCACGGGGGGGCCTGGGGGCAAGGGTTGGGAAGGGGGAGCAGGAACCGGGGCCGGGGGAGCCACCTCCGCCACCAGGGGCACGAAGGGGTTGGGGGGGGCCTCCCGGGCGGGCCGGGGGACGGGCAGGGCCATGGGGGCGGCGGCCGGGGTGGGGGAGGCGGCCGCCTCCTGGCGGGGCTCCGGGGGCCCGGCCTCAGGGGTTTCCCCCAAGGGGGGAATGGGGGGGGCCTCGATGGCCCGGGGGACCTCTTCCACGATCGGGGGAGGGGGCTCGGCCGCCACCTGGGCGGGCAGGTAGAAGCCCGCGTACCACAGGGTGACGGCGCTTACCAGGAGGAGGGCCGCCAGGAGGAGCTTGGTGGACTGGGGAAGGTTGCGCCAGCCGGTGGCGAGGCGCTCCAGGGCTTCCTTCACCGCTCACCTCCCTCGAGGTCCCGGGCCAGCACGTAGAAGGTCAGCGTCAGGCTGGTGGCCAGGGACGGGTTCGCCTCCTGTCCTTGGACGCTCAGGTTGAGGCCGGAAAGGGTGCTGAAGCGGGAGAGGCCCTCCAGGCGCTGGAGGTAGGCGTAGGTTTCCGGGAAGGGGGCCTCGAGGGAGAGGGCCAGGTTCACCGCCCGCACCTCCGGCACCGGGGCCGAGGTGGGGGAACGGGTGAAGGAGCGCACCGTGACCCCGCTCCTCACCGCCTCGCCCAGGACCTCCGAGAGCAGCGCGGAAAGCTGCTCCTCCCGGGGCAGGGCCCGGAGGAAGGCCTGGCGCTCCGCCTGCAGCTCGGCGATGGCCGCCCGGAGCTCCGGCAGGGCCCGCTGCGCCTGCCGGCCCCGGTCCCGCTCGGGGATGAGGCGGGCGATCTCCTGGCGCACCAGATCGGTTTCCTGCCTTAAGGGGACGATGAGGAAGAAGTACCAGAGGAGAGCCACCGCCAGGGTGAGGGCGATGGCGATGAGGGCCCACTCCCTTTGCCCCAGCCTAGCGAGCACTTTCCTCACCCCCCACCGCGCCCACCCGGGCGCTGAAGGTGTAAAGCCCCCTTCCCGGGTCCAGGGAGGCTCCCTGGAACTCGATGCCGAACCGGGGGGAGGTCTCGAAGGCCTGGATGAAGCGCACCAGGGCTCCTTGGCTCAGGGCCTCCCCTTGCAGGGTGAACTCCACCCGCACCCTCTTGCCGTCAAAGCTTCCCCCCTGGGCCAGGGCCGCTCCCTCCTCGGGGGTGAGGGCCCGGGTGCCCACGGAACGCAGGGCCACGGGGAAGCGGCCCCCCTCCCGGGGGATCTGGTTGATGAAGGCGGCCAGGTAGTCGGACCAGGGGACGAAGTTCCGCCTCAGGCCTTCCCGGATGTTGAGGAGGGCCTCGAGGGCCCGCCTCTCCTGCTGCAGGCGGTTCTGCTCGGCGATGAAGGGCCTCAGGGCTTCCACCTCCGCCCTCAGGGCATCCCGCTCCTGCTTGGCTAGGGAAAGCTCGGTGTAGGCGGTGTAGTGGAGGAATCCCAGGGTAAGGAGGGCCACCAGGGCGAAGGCCAGGGCAGCCAGGCGCCACCAGCCCGGTTCAATGCGGCGGCGCAGGTTTTTGGGCAGGAGGTTCAGCCTAATCAAGGGGACTCACCCCCCTCAGGGCCAGGCCCACGGGCACCACCAGTTCCGGGCCCATATCCTTGAGGTTTTCCAGGTCGAAGCGCTTGGGGTCCACCTGGATGCCCTCCCAGGGGTCTGGGGTGGTGAAGTTCACCCCCAGGGTGTCGGTGAGGAGGCCGGCCAGGCCCCGGAGGCGGCTTCCCCCGCCGTAGAGGTAGCCCACCTCCGGCTGGACGTCCCCCAACTGCACCCGGAAGAACTCCAGGCTGCGCCGGATCTCTTGGGTGAGGTCCACCAGGACCGGGCGGATGGCGTCGTAAATGCGGGCGGGGCTGTAGCGCTCCCGTTCGGCGTCGAAGTCCAAAAGGAGCTCCTCGTCCTCGGTGGGGATGGTAGCCAGGCCGTAGGTGCGCTTGACCTCCTCCGCGGTGAGGAAGTCCAGGCCGAAGCTCTTGCCGATGGCCTCGGTGAAGTCCTTGCCCGACAGGGTTAGCACCCGGACCGCCAGGGGGCGGTTCCCTTTGGTTAGGACCAGGCTGGTGCTTTCGGCCCCGATCTCGATGGCCACCGCCACCCCCTCGGGGTCCCGGGCCAGCCCTTCCTCCAGGGGGTAGAGGCCGGCGAAGGGCTTCACGTCCAGCACCACCGGGGTAAGGCCCGCGCCCCTCAGGGCCTCGATCAGGGCAGCCACGGCCTCCTGCCGGGCCGCCGCCACCATCACCTCCACCTGCTCCCCTTCGGCCACCTCGGCCAGGGGGTCCAGGGGGGCGAAGTCCAGGACCACCTCGTCAATGGGGAAGGGAATGTACCGCTCCGCCTCCCAGCGCACCGCCTCCTCCATCTCCTTGGGGGGCATCTTGGGCACCTGGAGGGTGCGGAGGATCACGCTGGGGTTGGGGACGGCGGTCACCACGTAGCGCCTGCGGGTGCGGGCTTCGGCCAGAAGGGCGCGGATCTCCTGGGCCAGGGCCCCGGGCTCGGTGATGACCCCTTCCACCACGGTGCCCGGAGGGACAGGGCGGCTGGCGAAGGCCCTGAGGGCTGGGGGATGGCCGGAAAGCTCCACCAGCTTCAGGCTGGCGGCCCCGATCTCCAGCCCCAGGGCTTCCACGCGGGGTTTGAATAACCTGCTGAAACCCGAAAACACGGTGCCTCCTTTGGCTTGACGCGGCGGGGCGAACCTACGGTCATACGAAAACCTGCCTGCAGTTTACATCACCTGGGTCGCAATGGGGAAGGGGTCTGGGAGCATAATACAGGCGGGCCCTGCCCAAGGGAAAGCCAGCCCCCGCTCCCAGGGGGGGAATGGGGAATGAGGATGCGGGGGCTAGGGGCCTTTCAGGGTTGCAACCACCGCATTGGTGAAGGCCTCCGTGGTGGCGTCCCCGCCCAGGTCCGGGGTGCGGGGCCCCCTCTCCAGCACCGAGTCCACCGCCTTTTCCACCCTCCTGGCCGCCTCCTTTTCCCCCAGGTAGTCCAGCATCATGGCTGAGGAGAGGATGGCGGCGGTGGGATTGGCGATGCCCTTGCCGGCGATGTCGGGAGCGGAGCCGTGGACGGGCTCGAAGACCGCGGTGGCGTCCCCGATGTTGGCGGAAGGGGCCAGGCCCAGGCCCCCCACGAGCCCGGCGGTAAGGTCGGAGAGGATGTCCCCCAGGAGGTTAGTGGTGACGATCACATCAAAGCGCTCGGGCCGCATGACGAGCTGCATGGCGCAGTTGTCCACGATGATGTCCTGCACGTTCACCAGGGGGTAGTCCTTGGCCACTTCCCGCACCGTGTCCAGGAAGAGGCCCTGGGTTACGGGAAGAACGTTGGCCTTGTGGGCGATGTGGAGCGTCTTGCGGGGTCGGCTTTCTGCCAGTTTCAGGGCCACGCGTCCGATGCGCTCGCTGGCCTTCTTGGAGATGACCGCGTCGGCGATGGCCACGTCCAGGTAGCGCCGCTCCTGCTCCACGTAAAGCCCCTCGGTGTTCTCCCGCACGATGACGAGGTCCACCCCGCCCCGGCTTCCGGGGACGGGGCGGCTCTTGGCGGGGCGCACGTTGGCGTAGAGGTCCAGCCTGCGGCGCAGGTAGCGGATGGCCCCGAAGAAGCCGGGTACCTTGCGGGTGGGGCTGGTGGCCGCCCCGAAGAGGGTGGCGTGGCAGGAGAGGATCCTCTCCACGGTTTCCTCCGGGACGGAGGTCCCTCTTCGCTCGAAGGTCTCCCAGCCCGCTTCGGCCTCCACGAACTCCAGGGGAACCCCCGTGGCTTCCAGGACCTTCCGGGCCGCGGGCACCACCTCGTGGCCGATGCCGTCCCCCTCGATCAAGCAGATGCGGTACGCCATCTTCCCTCCAGCTCAGGGGCATGGCCCCCTCTGGAATATACCCCGGCGCGGGGCAGCCCCATCCCGGCTCCCTGGAGGGGGTGGGGTCAGGCCCGCCAGGCCAGGAGGAGGAGGATCAGGAGGAGAAAGGCCAGGACCCGAAGGGCCTGTTGCCGCCGGGAAAGGCGCCTCCCCCCCGCCCTCAGGGCCCCCTCCACCACCACCCCGGCGATCCCCGCCAGGATGAAGAGGTCCCCCGGGCTCACCGCCTTGCGCAAGGGGGGTAGGGCGATCACGTCCCCCAGGAAGGGGAGGCGGGTGTTCTCGTCCAGGAGGGTGTGCACCGCGTCCCGGCGTTCCTTTAGGATCTCCTCCCACCCCTCGAGCCCCGCCCGCTCCAGGGCGGCCAGGCTCACGGGCATATGCCCCCCGTTGGCGAAGATGACCAGGGTGTTCAGGAAAAGCCCCCCGAGGACCAGGTAGAGGCTCCTTAGGTGCCGGTTCTGGTAAAGCCCGTACCCCACCAGGAGGAGGACCAGGGTCCTGGCCAAAGGCCCGGCCCAGTCCGGCTGGAAGAGGCCCCGGTAGGTGCCAAAGGCCAGCCCCCCCTCGGCCAGGGCGGCCAGGAGGAAGGCCCAGGGGGCCCTTAGCTCTATGCCTCCGAGGTCCCTTGCCCTGGCTCCGAGGGCGAGGGCGAGGCCGAGGCCGAAGAGGGCTGCGGCGAGGTAGAGCGTAATACCGATCCCTCCTTTGCCGCCAGGTAGGCGTGGCGGTCGCGCCACAGGGGGTCCTGCCGCCAGAGCTCGCTGAAGAGGCGCACCAGCCGGGGGTCAAACTGCAGGCCGGAGAGGTCGCGCATCTCCTGGAGGGCCTCCTCCGGGGTCTTGGCCTTGCGGTAGGGGCGGCCTGCGGTCATGGCCTCGTAGGCGTCGGCCAGGGCCACGATGCGGGCCTCCTCGGGGATCTCGTGCCCGGCGAGGCCGTCCGGGTACCCCCGGCCGTCCCAGCGCTCGTGGTGGTGGCGGATCACGTTGTAGACCAAGGGGCCGAAGGCCACCTTCTCCGCGGGCTTCAGGAGCTGGACGCCCAAGGTGGTGTGGCTCTGCACCAGGGCCAGCTCCTCCGGGGTGAGGGCGTCCGGCTTGAGGAGCACGGCCTCGGGGATGCCGATCTTGCCGATGTCGTGCAGGCGGGCCGCCCGGTAGATCTCCATGGCCTTGGCCTCGTCCCCGTAGCGGGCCCGGGCCAGGTCCTTGGCGATGTCCGCCACGCGCTCGGAGTGCATGCGGGTTTCCGGCTCCTTGGCCTCCAGGGCGTGCATCAACACCTCCAGGGTGGCGTCAAAGGCCTGCTCCAGGCGCACCTTCTCGTCCCAGTAGAAGCGGCTGTAGTAGAGGGGAACCAGGAAGAAGAGGACCGTCCACCCCCCCCAGCCCCCGAGGAGGGGGGTCTCGTAGGCCCGGGCCAGGAGGAGGGCTAGAGGAGAGAGGAGGAGGTAGCTGGAGGTGAGCCAGCCAATGTTCTTTTTCCATATCTCCCGCAAGGGGGTACCGTTGGCTAAATGAATGATGAGGGTGATCAGACCCGCGTTAACAAGGAAAAATGCCACCGCTCCCAGGCCTACGCCTACCCCGGCGCTCAGGTTGAGCGTCCCCAGGTAGAGGGGGTTGTTCTGGAAAAACTGCCAGACCAGGGCGGCGGCCAGGGTGGCCAGGGCGTCCTGGGAGCGGTTGAAGAGCTGCTTGTACCAGAGGTTGTCGCTCGGCTGGAAAAGAAAAACCACCAGAGGGGCGAGCCAGGGGGGTGTGAGGACCACCAGGGCCAGGGCGAAGAGGAAGAGGTGGCTCATGCTGGCGCTTAGGGGCAGGCGGATCTCCACCCGCACGCTCCAGAAGACCAGGGCCGCCCAGAAGAGGAGGTCAAACCAGCCCAGCCCGGGCGGGGGAAGGTGGAACCCGTGGCGGGCGATGAGGTAGCCCTCCAGCAGCAAAAAGCTGGCAAAGACCGCCAGGGTAAAAGCCAGCACCCGGGGCGGGGGGAGTTCCAGGCGGCGGAGCTTTTGGAGCATACGGCCCTTAGGATAGCACAAGGTCCCCTGGAAAAGGGGACCCCAAACGAAAAAACGGCCAGCGCGTGGCCGTTTTTACTTCCAGTGCAAGCTCGCTCCAGCCGCCAGCCCCAGAGCCACCAGGGAGCCGAGAAGCGCCAGAACCTTAGCGATCAGCTTCTTCATCTTCATCCCTCCTTTTCCTCCGCCTCCGGGGGTTCGGCCCCGTTTGCTTGGTTTTCACTCTAGGAGGCACGGGTAAAACTGTCAAGAGGGGAAGAATAGGTATGAACACGAGTAAAACTGCCCATCGGGTCACAAAAAGCTGGACTCGTTCAGATTACTATCACCCAGCCTAGCACACCTCCGGCCAGCTGGGTAGGGGCTCGCTCTGGCAGGGGGCTTCCGGGCTCAGGGGAACAGGCTACGAAAGGCAAAGCCCCGCAGGGCGAAGGGGCCCTGCGGGGCTTACCCAATGCGCCTGCTGGAAATGCAACCCTGAATACACCGGCAATACCTTGTGCGAATCTTGAGATGCCTAAATGCTCTACCCCGAATGCAGGCCCGGAATACCGGCGGTCCGAATCAGGTTCCCACCCCCTCTACCGGTAGTTTAGCAAAAACGGGCCCATCGGCCACCCCCAAGGTCCCCGCCCCCCTGGACCCGCGGGCGGGCAAGGGGTAGCCTGGAAGACATGTACGAGGGGAAGATCCTCTACGAGGGCCTCACCTTTGACGACGTCCTCCTCCTGCCCGGCTACTCCGAGGTCCTGCCCAGGGAGGTTGCCGTCCAGACCCGGCTCAGCAAACGGCTTACCCTCAACATCCCCATCCTCTCCGCGGCCATGGACACGGTGACCGAGGCGGAGATGGCCATCGCCATGGCACGGGAGGGGGGGCTGGGGGTCATTCACAAGAACCTCTCCATAGAGGCCCAGGCGGCCATGGTGCGCAGGGTGAAGCGCTCCGAGGCGGGTATGGTCCAGGACCCCGTGACCCTACCCCCTACGGCCACCCTGGAAGACGCCGAGCGCCTCATGCGGGAGTACCGCATCGGGGGGCTTCCCGTGGTGGACCTCTACGGGAAGCTCCTGGGCCTGGTGACCAACCGCGACCTGCGCTTCGAGCGGGACCTGAAGCGCCCCGTTACCGAGGTCATGACCCCCTTGGAGCGCCTCATCACCGCCCCCCCCGGCACCACCCTGGAGGTGGCCGAGGAGATCCTCAGGCGGCACAAGGTGGAGAAGCTCCCCCTGGTGGACGAGGCGGGGCGGCTTAGGGGGCTCCTTACCCTGAAGGACATCGTGAAGCGGAAGCAGTACCCCCATGCGGCCAAGGACGCCCTGGGCCGGCTCCTGGTGGGGGCGGCGGTGGGGGCGGGGAAGGACCTCCCCGAGCGGGCCCAGGCCCTGGTGGAGGCCGGGGTGGACACCCTGGTCCTGGACTCGGCCCACGGCCACTCCAAGGGGATCCTCGAGGCCCTGGGCTACCTGAAGGAAACCTTCGCCGAAAAGGTGGAGGTCATCGCCGGGAACGTGGCCACCCGGGAGGGGGCCAGGGCCCTGGCGGAGCGGGGGGCGGACGCGGTGAAGGTGGGCATCGGCCCCGGCTCCATCTGCACCACCCGGGTGGTGACCGGGGTGGGGGTGCCGCAGATCTCGGCCATCCTCGAGGCGGTGGCGGGGGTGGCGGACCTGGACGTGCCGGTCATCGCCGACGGGGGGGTGAAGTACACCGGGGACGTGGCCAAGGCCCTGGCCGCCGGGGCCCACGCGGTGATGCTGGGAAGCCTGCTGGCGGGGACCGACGAGGCCCCGGGGGAGGAGGTCCTGAAGGACGGGCGGCGGTACAAGCTCTACCGGGGGATGGGCTCCTTGGGGGCCATGCGGCAGGGCTCCGCCGAGCGCTACTTCCAGGACCCGGGCCGGGGGGGGGAGACCGAGGCCAAAAAGCTTGTCCCTGAGGGGATCGAGGGCATGGTGCCCTACAAGGGGCCGGTGGCCGATGTCCTCTACCAGATCGTGGGGGGCCTGAGGAGCGCCATGGGCTACGTGGGGGCAAGGGATGTGGAGGAGTTCCGCCGAAAGGCCCGCTTCGTGCGCATGACCATGGCGGGCCTCATCGAAAGCCACCCCCACGACGTGGTGGTGGTCAAGGAGGCCCCCAACTACTCCCGCTGAGGCCCCCCTCACTCGCCGAATAGCCTTTGGAAGGCCTCCCCGCTCCCCCTCTTGCGGGCGGGGCGGTAGGTGCCCTCCTTCTCCTCCAGCCTCCCCTCCCGCACCAGGGCTTCCAGCGTGTCCTGAAGCTCCTTTTTGGAGAAGGCCTCCCCCTCCTCGTCCAGGTAGCGCTGGATGTCCTTCATGGTGGCGAAGCCCAGGGCCTCCACCGCCCGCAAGACCCAGCCCTTCCGGTCCATGCCACCATCCTACCCCGCCTCCCGTGGCATCCTGGGGCCGTGGACCCTTACCGGGAGTACCAGGACTACGTGGTGGCCTCGAGGCTCCTGGTGGCCTCGGGGCTTTCCCGGGAGATCCTTTCCTTGAGCCAGTACGCCAGGCTCCGCCTGAGGCGCCTGGAGCTGGCCCAGGCGGGGCGCTTCGCCGCCCTGGAGGCCCTGGACGAGCGGCTGCGTTTTGGGGTCTGGAGCAACCCCTTAAGGCTCAAGGAGTTTCTGCGCCGCACGGCCCAAGCCCCTCACTGGGCCTCCCCCTTGGCCTTTGAGGGCCTCCTCTTCCCCGAGGAGCGGGCCCGCCTCCGCTACCCGGGGCAGGCGGGGGAGTACTACCTGGGCTGGCTCAGGCTTCCCCACCTCCTCATGGCTCCCCGGGCCTTCGAGGAGGCCCTCAAGGAGCAGGAGGCCCGCGCGGAGGCCCTGCCCCTCTTCCTCAACGCCTTCCACCGGGTGCCGGGATAAGTGCCCTCCTTCCCAAGCTCCTTGACCCCCTCCCGGATGCCCTGTATAATCCAGGGAACGACGTGCATTTCTTTGCCGCAACGAGACCCAGCGCCCAAAAGGAGCCCCCAAGATGACCTGGAAGGAAGCCTACCCGGACATCCCCCTAGGCCAGGACGCCTGCGGCATCATCGCCATGGCGGAGAAAAGCGGCAAGCCCTCCCACCGCATCGTGCGGAGGACCCTGGAAAGCCTTTACCGCATGGCCCACCGGGCGGGGGCCATCCGAGGCGAGGGAGATGGGACCGGGATCCAAACCGACATCCCCCGGGAGCTGTGGGCCCGCTTCCTGGAGGAGGCGGGGCTGGAGCCCGAGCTGGCCTTCAACCCCCGCTTCTTCGTGGGCCACTTCTTCCTGCCCAAGGGGGAGGTCGCCCGGGTGGAGGAGTTCTACGCCCTCCTCAAGCAGGAGGGGCAGCGCTTTGGGGTGCGGCCCGTCCACCTCCGCCTGGGGGAGGTGGTGAGCGAGGTCCTGGGCCCGGTGGGCCGCCGCACGGAGCCCCTCTTCCTCCAGGTGGCGGGGCTCAGCCCCGATGGGGATGCGCCCCTTTGGGAGCTGGGCCTGAGGCTCGAGGCCCAGTTCCCCCTCCACGTGGTCTCCCTTTCCACCCACAGCGTGGTTTACAAGGTGCGGGGGGCGGCGGAGCTTTTGAAGCGCTACTACCCCGAGCTCTCCCGGCCCGAGTTCAAGAGCGCCATCGCCCTGGGGCACAACCGCTACTCCACCAACACCCTCTCCACCTTCGAGCAGGTGCAGCCTTTCGGCCTTCTGGGCCACAACGGGGAGATCAACACCATCGAGCGCCTCCGGCGGGAGCTGGACTTCCTGGGCATCCCCCGCACCGGGGGCTCGGACTCCCAGGACCTGAACCGCATGCTGGAGGGGCTCATCTACCGCTTTGGCCTCACCCTTCCCGAGGCCATGGACCTGGTCTTCCCCCCGGTGCTGGGGGAGGTGAAGGGCTTAGCCCCCGAACTTCAGGACCTCTACCTGGCCCTGAGACAGCGCTTTGGCCCCCTGGCCCAGGGCCCCGCGGCCATCGTGAGCCGCCACCGGGACGAGGCGGTCTTCGCCACGGACGCCATGGGCCTCCGTCCCCTCTGGCAGTTCGAGACCCCCTACGAGATCGTCTTCTCCTCCGAAAGGGGGGTCTTCAGCGCCGAGGAGTTCGTCACCGAACCCAAGCCCCTGGCCCCCGGGGAAAAGGTCCACCTGCGCCTCACCCCGGAAGGGGCCAGGGTGCTGCCCTTCGACCGGCACCAGCGCCTGGTGCTGGAGCGGATCGCCGCCCGCGTCCCCGTGGAGGGGTACCGGATCCACCTTGCGGGGCCCATCCGCCAGGCCCCGCCCCCCGTGGCCGGGGGGAGCGGGGTGGAGGTGGAGGAAAAGCCTGCCCCGCCTCCTTTGGGCCTGGAGCGGGCCTATGGCTGGGACCGCTGGGACGCCGCCTACCTCGAGGCCCTGGCCAAGACCGGGAACGAGCCCATCGGCTCCCTGGGCTACGACGGCCCCCTGGCCGCCTTGAACCCGGAGAAGCCCAACCTCGCCGAGTTCTTCAAGGAAACCGTGGCGGTGGTGACCAACCCCGCCATCGACCGCGAAAGGGAGATCGAGCACTTCTCCACCCGCACCCTCTTGGGCCGCCGCCCCCTGCCCGACGGGCGGGGCGGGGGAAGGGTGGAGGAGCTTCTTTTGCCCATCGTCTTGGAGGAGGACCAGGGCCTTGCGGAAAGCTTCGGCACCCTGACCCTGGGCGAGGTGAAATCCCGCTTCAAGACCGCCACCCTCGTGCCCCAGTTCGCTGTGGAGGAGGGGCTTCTTCTCGGGCTTAAGCGCCTGGAGGAGGAGGCGGTTAAGGCGGTGGAGGCGGGGGCGGAGGTCCTCATCCTCTCCGACCGGGAGGCCTTCCAGGGAGGCATCTGGATCGACATCGGCCTGGCGGTGGCCGCGGTGAACCGGGCCCTCCTGAAGCGGGACGGGGAGGGCGTCGCCCTCAGGCGGCGTACCTCCCTCCTGGTCCACTCCGGGGGCGTGCGCAACCTGCACGACCTGGCCTTCCTCCTGGGCCTGGGGGCGGAGGCGGTGGCTCCCTGGCTTTTGGAGGAAAAGGCCCGGGCCCTGGAGGGGAGGAAGGGGGTGGCGGGCGCCCTGGAAGCCCTGCGCAAGGGCCTGGAGAAGGTCATCTCCACCATGGGCATCCACGAGCTAAGGGGCTACGGGCGGATCTTCAGCGCCCTCGGCCTCAAGCCGGAGCTGGCCGAGCTCTTCGGCACCCGGAACTTCCTGGGCTCGGAGGAGGGGGGCTACGGCTTTTTGGAGCTGGAGCGCACCCTCCTGGAACGGGAAGGCTTCCTGCGGGCGGAAAAGGTCCTCCCCGCCAAGGACTTCCGCTTCAACCCCCGGATCTACAAGGCGGCCCAGGAGGTGGCCAGCGGCCAGGCCCCCTACGCCCACTTCCAGGAGAAGGTGCGCTCCCTGGAACGGGAAAGCCCCGTGGCGGCCAGGCAGCTTCTGGAGGTGCGCTTCCCGGAAAGGAGCGAGGTGGCCCCGGAGGAGGTGGACCTCTCCGTGGGGGGGCACTCCCTGCCCTTCCTCATCAGCGCCATGAGCTTCGGTTCGCAGGGGGAAGCCTCCTTCCGCGCCTACGTGGAGGCGGCCAAGCGCCTCAACATGCTCTGCATCAACGGGGAGGGCGGGGAGATCCCCGACATGCTGGGCCGGTACACCCACTGGCGGGGGCAGCAGGTGGCCAGCGGCCGCTTCGGGGTGCACGCCTACATGCTGAACTCCGCCAGCGTCATCGAGATCAAGATCGGCCAGGGGGCCAAGCCGGGGGAGGGGGGGCACCTGCCGGGCAAAAAGGTTTCCCCCAAGGTGGCCGCCGCCCGCAACGCCGTCCCCGGGGTGGACCTCATCAGCCCCTCCAACAACCACGACCTCTACTCCATCGAGGACCTGGCCCAGCTCATCGAGGAGCTGAAGACCGTGAACCCCAAGGCCCTGGTGGCGGTGAAAGTGCCCGTCATCCCCGGCATCGGCACCATCGCCGTGGGCATCGCCAAGGCGGGGGCGGACGTCATCACCCTCTCGGGGTTTGAGGGGGGGACGGGGGCGGCCAGGCTCCACGCCCTCAAGTACGCGGGGCTTCCCGTGGAGCTCGGGGTGCGCCGGGCCCACCGGGCCCTGGTGCGGGCGGGGCTTCGCGACCGGGTGGAGCTCTGGGCGGATGGCGGCCTCAAGACCGCCTACGACGTGCTGCGCATGGTCCTCCTGGGGGCGGACCGGGTGGGCATGGCCACCATGGCCATGGTGGCCATCGGTTGCACCATCTGCCGGGGCTGCCAGCTGGACACCTGTCACGTGGGCATCACCACCCAGATCGAGACCCTGGAGGAGGCCCTGGCCCACGGCCTCAAGCGCTTCGTGCCCCAGGATCTGGACCGGGCGGTGGAGCACCTCACCCGCTTCTTTGAGGCCAAGGGGGAAGCCCTGAGGGAGCTGGTGGCCGCCTTGGGGGCCCGCTCGCTACGGGAGCTCAGGGGCCGGGTGGACCTTCTCTACCAGCGGGACCACCTGGAGGAGCTGGACCTTTCCTACTTCTTCCTGCCCGTGGAGGAGCCCGAGTGGCTTAAGGACACCTCGGCCCACGTCCTCCGCAAGCCCTTGAACCAGCTCACCCGCACCATCACCGAGGTGGTGATGGGGGCTTATGGGGAGGGAAGCCGCAAGCTGGTCTTCCAGGAGGGCCCGGTGAACTCCACCGACCGCGCCCTGGGGGCCCACCTGGCAGGGGAGATTGCCCGGAGGAGGCTTTACGGCAAGGGCTTTGACGCCGAGGTGGAGCTCCGCTTTGATGCGGGGAGCGTGGCCGGGAATGGCCTGGCGGCCTTTAACCTCGAGGGCATGAAGGTGGTGGTGGAAGGGGGTGCCCAGGACGGGGTGGCCAAGAGCGCCTTCGGGGGCACGGTGGCCATCCTCAAGGGCCGGAACCCCTACGGGGCCTACGTGGATGGCTCCGTGGGCAAGAGCTTCGCCTACGGGGCCATAGGGGGTCTCCTCATCGTGGAGGGGGTGGCCGATAGCCGCTTCTGCATCCGGCTTTCCGGGGCGGATGTGATCCTGGGCGGCGAACCGGAAAGGCCCCTGAGGGACGAGCTCGGCAACCTGGCGGCCCGGGCGCAGGCCAAGGGTTTCGCCTTCGAGTACATGACCCGGGGGCGGGCCCTGGTCCTGGGGGACCCTGGCCCTTGGATCTGCTCGGGCATGACCGGGGGACGGGTCTACCTCCGGCACTGGCCGGAGATGGGCCTTACCGAGGAGGCTCTGAAGCGCCGCCTGGCCAAGGGGGCCAGGGTGGCGGTGAAGCCCCTGGACCTCAGGGGCGTGGAGGACGTGCGGGAACTCCTTTCCGCCTACATAAGGGTGCTCCGGGAGGCCAAGCGGGAGGAGAAGGCCGCCCGCCTGGAGAAGCTCCTCCTGGACCCCGCCCAGCACTTCCGCATGGTGGAGCCCGTGAACCAGCAGGTGGAGCAGGGGGTGAGCACGGAGTAGGGGTACCCCGCCCTGGGCGGGGTGGGGGCCTCGAGGCCTTTACACAAGCTTCTCCTCTACCGCCCAGCGTACCAGCTCGGCCCGGCTTCGCAGGCCGAGCTTTTCCGCCGCCCGTTCCCGGTAGGTGGCCACGGTCTTTTCCGAGAT